>JASEHB010000537.1 GCA_030018745.1 Desulfatibacillaceae bacterium
TCATTATCGTAAAAAAGGATGGCCGCAGGGAAGCTTTTTCCCCGGACAAAATCCGCACGGGTCTTTTAAGGGCCTGCGAAAAACGCAATGTATCCATACACGACATTGACGCCTTTATTGAGCAGCTTGAGCAGGATCTGCGGGAATCCGGAGAAAAGGAGATTCCGGCATCTCTTATAGGCGAGCGGATAATGGCCCATTTAAAAGAGATTGACCATGTGGCCTATGTACGATTTGCATCGGTTTACCGCGAGTTCAAGCATGTGAACGACTTCATAGCAGAGTTGAAGCTGCTTTTGAACAAGCAGGAGTAACCGCCAGAGCAATTCAAGCGCGAATGTGGGCCTTAAAGGCTTGTTTTCGCGCTTTTTTGCGGGCAGCAGGAAAAAGAGCATTGAAATGACTGACGAAAAATTCATGCAAAGAGCTTTGGACCTTGCCCGCAAAGGCTATGGCACGGCCTCGCCCAACCCCATGGTGGGCGCGGTTGTGGTAAGGGACGGCAAGATTGTGGGCGAGGGTTTTCATGAGAAGCCCGGCGGCCCCCATGCCGAGGTTTTCGCCCTGGACGCAGCCGGCGAAAAGGCCCGCGGGGCCACCTTGTTTGTCACCCTGGAGCCTTGCAACCATCACGGCCGCACGCCGCCATGCACCCAAAAGGTGCTTCAAAGCGGTATTGCCGAAGTTGTTGCCGCCATGAAAGACCCCAACCCCCTTGTTGCCGGGGGGGGGCTTGAGATGCTGGCCAGCGCAGGGGTGAAAACCCGCTGCGGCCTTCTGGAAAAGGAGGCGCGGCGCGTAAACGAGGCCTTCATCACCTGGATATGCACGGGCAGGCCCTTTGTGACTGCCAAGTGCGCCGCCACTTTGGATGGCCGCATATCAACCCGCACTGGGGACTCCAAATGGATAAGCAATGAAAAGTCCAGGGCCTTTGCCCACTGGCTGCGCTTTGGCGCGGATGCAATTCTTGTGGGCGCAGGAACAATGAGGGCTGATAACCCCCGTCTCACTGCCCGCCTTGAAGATGCCCCCAAAAAAAATCTGCACAAGGTGGTGCTTGACCCAAATCTTACAACCCCGCCGGATGCCCGCGTGTTGCACGGGGGCGATGATTCTGCTACATACCTTTTTTGCGGCCCTCATGCGCCCCAGGGCAGGAGGGCGGCCCTTGCCGGTGAAGGTGCACAGATAATCTGCGTGCCGGAACAGGACGGCCGCCTTTCGCTTGGCAGCGTACTGGATGAGCTTGGCAGCAGAAGGATTGCCAGCCTTCTTGTTGAAGGCGGGGCGCAGGTGCTTGGCGCGGCTTTTCGGGAAGGCCTGGTTGACAAGGCGTTTTTCTTTTTTGCCCCCAAAATTCTGGGGGGCGATGACGGAACGCCCATCACCTCCGGGGTTGGAGCCGGTCTTATTGCAGACTGCATAAAGGTTTCCGACATATCGGTTCATCGCTTTGATGACGATGTGTGCATTGAAGGTTATATAAAAAAGGAATCGTGACTTAAATTGTTTACGGGAATCATCGAAGGAATGGGGACCATCCGCCGGGTTGTGCCGGGAAGAGGCCTTCGCCTTTTTGTGGAGGCGGACTTTGCCCTGGTAAATACCCGAATCGGCGATTCCATTGCTGTTTCCGGAGCCTGCCTCACGGTTGTGAGCATACAGGCAAGCACCTTTTCAGCAGATGTTTCTCCGGAAACCTGCAAGCGAACCACCCTTGGAAACCTGCGGTCAGGGGCAAGGGTTAATCTTGAAAGGGCGCTCACCCTTTCATCGCGCCTTGACGGGCATCTTGTGACAGGCCATATAGACTCCACTGGCCGGGTGGCCAGCCTTGAAAGGCAG
This sequence comes from Desulfatibacillaceae bacterium, assembly GCA_030018745.1. Lineage (GTDB taxonomy): Bacteria > Desulfobacterota > Desulfobacteria > Desulfobacterales > Desulfatibacillaceae > JAGVAW01. The sequence continues at coordinate 1,849 of JASEHB010000537.1, forward strand.
GAAAATGCCCTGGTGTTCGGCTTTGAGTGCAGCCAACAGATATTGCGCTATTTTGTGGAAAAAGGCTCGGTGGCCATTGACGGCATAAGCCTTACCGTAAACAGCGTTACGGAAACAGGCTTTGGTGTCACCATAATCCCCCACACTGCAAAGGTTACAACCCTGGGCATAAGAAAAAAAGGGGATGAGGTGAATATAGAGACAGACATAATCGGCAAGTTCGTGGAAAGATTTGTTTCCCAGCGTGGCCCTGCGGAGGATAAATCCTCAAAAAAGGGTCTGGATATGGATTTTCTCGCCCGGAATGGTTTTGTTTAAAAGCTTGTTTGGGTTTAGTACCCTGTCCTGAAAGTTCCATGCAATTTCAAGCTCTTTGGTTGGCAACAAAGGACCTTGAAAACAAAAAGCTTTTTCTAAAAGGATGGGGCATATTTAAACTCTGCTATTGAGACAGGCT
>JASEHB010000025.1:0-3177 GCA_030018745.1 Desulfatibacillaceae bacterium
GCGGGTGACCTGCATTGCCAAGGCAGCGCGCAAAAGCCGCAAACGATTTGGCGGCAGCCTTTCGCTTTTTTGCATAACCCAGATAGTTTACAGCCAAAAGCCCCAAAAGGGCGGCCTTCCCCTTCTTTTTGAGGCCAGCGCCACTCGTTCCTTTGAAAACATTCTGGCCGATGTTTCATGCGTGGCCTATGCAAGCTGCTGGGCAGAGCTTGTGCTGCGATGGATTTTTGAAGGCGAGCCGGGCGAGGAGCTTTTCAACCTTCTGTCGGGCGTGCTTTCCCTTCTGGATGCGGATACAAGCCAGGCTGGCCGCTTGCACCTTGTTTATCAGATGCGCTTTCTTTTGCTTGCAGGCATGGCCCCCAGGCTTGATTCCTGTACTGTGTGCAGCAGGCCCCTTGATGAGGCTGCGCCAGACGGCCTGTGGTTCGACAACCGGGCAGGAGGGCTTCTTTGCCGGGCCTGTTATGACGAAAAGGGCCGGGGGGTCAGGGTGGATGCAGGCACCATAAAACTGCTATCATGGACAGGAAAAAACAGCCTGGACCAGGCCCTGCGCGCCCGCTTTTCCGGCCCGGCCCTGGAGAGCGCCACAAGACTGCTGGAATCCTTTACGCCCTTTCATTTGGGCCAGACAATAAAAAGCCTGGATTTTTTACGCCGCATAAGGGAGGCCCCATGAACGAAAGACTGCACGCCCTGCTCAAAGAAGAGCCTGTCAGCGTTTCCGCGCCATGCCGGGTTGATATGGGCGGAACCGTTGATCTGCCGTCCTTTCACTATGCCCTGCGTCATCTGGAGCCGGCCACGGTCAATGCAGCCATAAATTTGCGAACAACCGTCACCCTTGAGGCAGGCGAGCCGGGCTTTGTGGAAATTGAATCAAAGGGTTTTGCCCCGGCCATGTTTCCGGCCCTTCAGGCTCCCCTTTCCGGCCATCCTATGGGGTTGATGTTTGCCGTGGCCGCATATTTCAACGCGTCCGGGGTGAAAATCAAAATTGAATCCTCATCCCCAGTGCGCTCGGCCCTGGGAGGCTCATCGTCTGCTGCTGTGGCCCTGTTTTTTGCCTTTGCCGCTGTTGGCGAAAAGCTGGGAAAACAGCCTCTTACCCTCCGCCAGACAGCCCTTACCGTGCAGATTCTGGAAAGCGCCTCCGCCAAAGTGGTGTGCGGCCTTCAGGATCATCTTGCTGCTGCTTACGGCGGGGTCAACCTCTGGACATGGCCCGCATCTCCGGACGGCATAGGCTTTGTCAAGCAGGAGCTTATCTCCCCAAAGGACAAGGAACGGTTTGACTCGGCCTGCGCCCTTGCCTATTGCGGCATTCCCCATGATTCTGTGGATATAAACGGCGTCTGGCTGCAAGATTTTCTGGCAGGCAGAACCTACTCCCAATGGGAGGCCATAATCGCCGCAACCAAAAGCTTTGCAGATGCCCTGGCCCAAAAGGACTGGACAGCGGCGGCAAAGGCAATGGATGAAGAGCTTGATCTGCGCCTGGAGCTTACGCCTGGCGTGCTCACCCCCCAGATGAGCCGCTTTGTTTTGGCAGCACGCAAGCATGGCTGCGGGGCGCGCTTCACCGGCGCAGGTGGCGGCGGCTGCGTGTGGAGCATGGGCCAGCCAAAGGCCATTGAAAAAACAAGGCAGGACTGGCGCGAGATAGCCCAGGGCATAGAGGGCGCAAAGGTGCTGCCCTTTGAAACAGCCTTTGAGGGGGTTATGCGCATTAAAGATTAAGGTAATTGCAACAATGGGATAAGCAGGGTCGGAGTTAAACAAAAATCTCTCCCCTTAAAAAGAGGTTTTGCAATAAGTCCAAGTTTCTTCAACCAATTGGTCTTAGTATATCTCATCCCTTGCAAGAGATGCTTTTGCGTTGTAAAGAGGTTGGCGTCCGCTGGCAGGCCTGGGCGGGAAAAAAGGGTTTTCAAGAAGAAGGGCCTTTGGTGTTATAAGGGCTTTTGGCTTTTGAATGCAGTTAATAACATTTAAGGTGGCCATGTATTTTCAGGATCTTATTTTAACTCTGGAGCGGTTTTGGGCCAGGCAGGGCTGCGCGCTCATACAGCCCTATGACATGGAGGTGGGGGCAGGGACCTTTCACCCGGAAACCCTGCTCCGGGCGCTTGGCCCGGAGCCTTGGAAGGTGGCCTTCGTTCAGCCCTCGCGGCGGCCCACTGACGGGCGCTACGGCGAAAATCCAAACAGGCTCCAGCACTACTATCAGTATCAGGTCATATTGAAGCCCTCTCCAAAAAATGTGCAGCAGCTCTATGTGAAAAGCCTTGCTGCGCTTGGCATAGATCCTCTTGAGCACGATATCCGCTTTGTGGAGGATGACTGGGAGTCTCCCACCCTGGGGGCGTCTGGCTTGGGCTGGGAGGTGTGGCTGGACGGCATGGAGATAACCCAGTTCACATATTTCCAGATTGCCGGAAGCATAGAGCTTGCCCCTGTTACCGTGGAGCTTACCTACGGGCTGGAGCGCATTGCCATGTACCTGCAAGGCGTGAACAGCGTTTACGACCTGGCCTGGAACAAAAGCGTGCGCTACGGGCACCTGCACCACATGCAGGAGGTGGAGCAGAGCACCTACAACTTTGAGCTGGCCGATACGGCCATGCTCTTTGCGCTTTTTGACTCATTTGAGGCTGAAAGCCACCGGGTGCTTGCCGCAGGCCCTGTGTTGCCTGCCTACGAATATTGCCTCAAATGCTCCCACACCTTCAACCTGCTCGATGCCAGGGGCGCAATTTCAGTCACCCAGCGCACGGCCTTTATAGGCCGCATCCGCAACATGGCAAGGGCCTGCGCCCATAAATTTCTTGAGCAGCGCCGCGAAATGGGCTTTCCACTTCTTGGGGAAAAGGCAAAAGGATAGAAAAGACAGATGGATTCTCTGCTTTTTGAAATAGGAACCGAGGAAATTCCGGCAGGCTACATCAGCCCTGCCCTGGATTGGCTGGCGGAAACGCTTTCCCAGCGGCTTGCCACTCTTCGCATTGATTGCGGCAAAATCCGCACTTACGGAACTCCGCGCCGTCTGGCCGTGCTGGCCCAGTCCGTTGCCCCCCGTCAAAAACCGGTGGAGAGCCTTGTGCTTGGCCCTCCAAGCAAGGTGGCCTTTGACGGGGCCGGAAAAATAGCCATACCCGGAGAAAAATTCGCCCA
>JASEHB010000025.1:3187-12362 GCA_030018745.1 Desulfatibacillaceae bacterium
TTTTGTCCACACCACGGAAAAGGGCCAGTATGCTGCGGCAATTGTAAAGGAAAAGGGCTTGCCAACTGTGGAGGTGCTCAAAAAGCTTCTGCCTGAAATCATCGGCCAAATCCCCTTTCCCAAGTCCATGCGTTGGGGCAATCTGCCCCTTGCCTTTGCCCGGCCTGTAACAAGTCTCTGCGCCCTGTATGGCAAAAAAGTCATCCCCTTTGAATTCAACACCATAAAAAGCAGCCGCTTTGTTTGGGGGCATTTTTTCCTTTCCGGCAAAAAGCTCTCCCTGGCCCATGCGGATGACTATGCCAGGGCGCTGGAAAAGGCTTTTGTGACAGCAGACATTGAAAAGCGCAGGGCTTCCATCTCCAAGCAGGTTATGGCCGCCGCCGCAAAAATGGGCGGAAAGCCTGTTGAGGATGAAGGGCTTCTGGACACAGTTGCAAACCTTGTGGAAAGCCCCTTTGCCGTAACGGGCAGCTTTGACCCGGTTTTTTTGGAAGTGCCTGAACCCGTGCTGGTAACGGCAATGGCCCAGCACCAGAAATACTTTGCCCTAAAGGATGACAAGGGCGCCCTTTTGCCGGGCTTTGTGGCCATAAACAATACAAAGGTAAAAGACCCAGGCTTCAGCGCCAAGGGCCATGAGCGGGTTTTGAGGGCAAGGCTGGCTGATGCCAAGTTCTTTTTTGATGCAGACAAAAATGCGGGTTTTGAAAAATGGCTTGAGCGGCTTTCCGGCATAATGTTTGAGGCCCGGCTTGGCACTGTGGCCCAAAAGAGCGCCCGCGTGGAAAAACTTGCCGGGTGGATTTCAGGCCAGGCTGTACCGGGCGATGAGGCCCTTAAAAAAACGACCATGCAGGCGGCAAGGCTTTGCAAGGCGGATCTGGCAAGCCAGGTGGTTTACGAGTTCACAACCCTGCAAGGGGTCATGGGCCGGATTTATGCGGGTATTTTCGGCCAAAGCCCTGCTGTGGCAAATGCCATTGAGGAGCATTACCGGCCTGTGCGGGCAGGGGGATTATTGCCCCAAACACCGGCAGGCGCACTGCTTGCCCTTGCCGACAAGTTCGATACCCTTTGCGGCTGCTTTGCTGTGGGGCTTGTTCCCACCGGCGCAAGCGACCCTTACGCCCTTCGCCGCCAGACCATAGGAATTTTGCAAATTCTGCTGGATAAAAATCTTGCCATCAGCGTTGAAGCAACTGTTGATGAGGCTCTTAAAAATGTCTATGCCCACCTGGACTCATCCGGAAAGGTCCTTAAGCTTCCGGCCAGGGACGAGACAAGGGCCAAAATCCTTGCCTTTGTGAGGGACCGCGCTAAAAACCTGCTTGTGGAATCGGGCTGCGCCAGGGATACGACTGCTGCTGCCATCGCCGTATCCATTGATGATGTGCCTCTGCTGTGGAAAAGGGCAAAGGCCATAGAAAAGCTGAAAACCCTGCCGGATTTCGAGCCGTTGGCAGTGGCCTTCAAGCGGGTGGTCAACATTCTGCGCCAGGCTGCTGAAAAGGGCATGGAAATTTCAAAAGACGGTCCCAAAGAAAGCCTTTTTGAAAAAGATTGCGAAAAAGAGCTTCTGAAAGCCGTGGGCCGGGTGCGCGCCAAGACGGAACAACTCATGGAAAAGGGTGCTGTTGAGGCTGCTCTTCTTGAGGTTGCATCCCTGCGGGTGCCTGTGGACAGATTTTTTGAGGATGTGATGATCATGGCCGAGGATGCGCAGGTGAGGAATAACCGCCTTGCCCTTTTGAATGCCATTGCAGGCCTTTTTGCAGGAATTGCCGATTTTTCGGAAATTGCCTGATTTTGTGAAAGGTTCGGGCAGTTTTTAAGCCCCTTGCCCAAGAGGAGTTTTTCAATGCCGTATGATCCGGAGCAGGACAAGGTTTTAAAGCAGTGGAAAAGCGAGGAGACCGGGCTTCTGGTTTCCATAAACCAGTATGCGGCCTCGGAGCCTAAATTGCAGATAGGCCCCAGGGAGTTTGCCAAGAAAGATGGCTCTGTCCGCCAGGGCAAGGCAGGCCGCCTAACGGTGGAGGATGTGCAGTGGCTTTATGAGAACATTGATGAAATAAAGGAAGCATTGGTACAACTGGTTCCCCCCCGCTGAAAGGCAGTTTGGTGAGCGACCAAAAGGCATCCTTTGCAAGTGACGAGCCGCTTTTCAGGCCGCTGACCTGGCCGGATGATCCAAAGCTTGGCCCAGGGGCTGTGATTGTGAGCGTGGGGCCGGATGTAGCGCCTTTGGCCGCTGCCCTGAATCTCAAAAAAAAGCCTTTCCGCCACCTCATGTTGAGCCGCCTTTATATGGGCAGCAAAAAGGGCGGGCCTGTATGCCTGGCTGGCCCCAGCGTGGGCGCGCCCCATACAACCATGGTGCTTGAGCAGCTTTGCGCCTATGGGGCAACAGAAATAATCTTCATGGGCTGGTGCGGCTCGCTTGTGCCGGACCTGCCTGTGGGTGCGCTTTTGGTGCCGGAAAAGGCTGTCATTGACGAGGGCGTTTCCTGCCACTACCCCTTGCCGGGCAAGGAAAAGGCAGAATTCTGCCTGCCTGATGAAAATCTTGCAAATACCCTTGCCCTTGCAGCAGAGCAGGGCAAATCGCCGGTTTTTAAAGGCCCTGTGTGGACCACGGATGCGCCTTTTCGGGAAACCCCGTCAAAGATTGCCGCCTTTGCAGCCAAGGGCGCTGTTGCCGTTGACATGGAAACTTCCGCCCTTTTCACTGTTGCCAGTTTTTTGAATGTGCGCCTTGCTGCACTTTTGGTGGTTTCCGATACCCTGCATGGCGGAAAATGGAATCCGGGTTTCTTTTCCGATAAGTTCCGCCAGGGTCGCAGCGATGCCAAGGAGGCCCTATGTCAGACAAGCCACCGCTGGAAGAAGTGAAAGCCCGTATAGACTTTTTGAAGCAGCAAATTGTCCGGGCCAATGAAAAATATCACCGCCAGGATGACCCGGAAATCTCCGATGCCCAATATGACAGGTACAAGCTTGAGCTAAAAGAGCTTGAGGGGCAGTATCCCCAGTTTGATTCCCCGGATTCGCCCACCCATGTTGTGGGGGCCACCCCCCTTGAGCGATTTGAAACAAAAGAGCACAGGCTTGCCATGTTGAGCCTGGAAAACGCCTTTTCTCCCCAGGATGTTCTGGATTTCAACCGGAGGGTGGAAAAGGCCCTTGACCGCGGGTCAATTCTTTACACAGCAGAAATAAAGATGGACGGCGTTGCTGTGGAGCTTGTCTATGAGCAGGGCAGGCTGGTTGCAGCCCTGACCCGCGGGGATGGCCGGGTGGGCGAGGTCATAACAGCCAATGTGCGCACCATCAGCCAGATTCCCCTCTCCATTAAAAACGCCCCGCCCCTTCTGGAGGTGCGCGGCGAGGTTTACATACGCCGCTCCCGCTTTGAGGAACTCAACAACAAGCGTCTGGAAAGGGGCGAGAGCATATTTGCCAACCCCCGCAACGCTGCGGCTGGCTCACTTCGCCAGTTGGATTCTGCAATAACAGCTTCCCGCCCTCTGGAAATATTCTGCTACGGCGTTGGCGCTGTGGAGGGCCTGACATACTCGTCCCATTATGAGCTTCTTGAAATGCTTGCAGGTTTTGGCTTTCCGGTCAATGAGGAAACAAAGGGCAAAATAAGCATACAGGAGGCTTTGGAGGCCCATCGCCTTTGGGAGGAGCGCCGGGCAGACTTTGACTATGATATGGACGGCGTGGTCATAAAGGTTGATTCCGTGGCCTTTCAGCAGGCCCTGGGATTTACCAGCAAAAGCCCCCGCTGGGCTGTTGCATGGAAATTTGCCCCAACCCAGGAAACCACTGTGGTGGAAAAAATTCTTGTTTCCGTGGGCCGCACCGGCGCGCTTACCCCTGTGGCTGCGCTGAAGCCCGTGGCCATAGGCGGGGTGACTGTGAGCCGGGCAACCCTTCACAATGAGGATGAAGTCCGTAAAAAGGACATCCGCGAGGGCGACACGGTTCTTGTGCAAAGGGCAGGCGATGTGATTCCAGAAGTGGTGAAGGTTATCCTGACCCCGGATGCCGTGCGCTTGGCCCCCTTTGAAATGCCAAAAAGCTGCCCGGTCTGCGGATCAAAAGCCAGACGCATTGAGGGCGAGGCGGTCACCCGCTGCGTGAATGCCCAATGCCCGGCGGTTTTCAAGGAATCGGTGAGGCATTTTGCCTCGCGCGGGGCCTTTGACATGGAGGGTGTGGGCGACAAACTTGTGGCCCAGCTTGCCGACACTGGTCTTGTGAAGGAGCTTGCAGACCTTTTCCGCCTGGACATTGCCACCCTTGCCGCCCTGGAGCGCATGGGGGAAAAATCCGCCAAAAACATTGTTGATGCCGTGGAAAAGAGCAAGGACATAACCCTTGCCCGCTTTCTGTATGCTCTGGGCATCCGCCATGTGGGCAGCCATGTGGCCACGGTTCTTGCCGGGCATTTCGGCACCCTGGAAAAGGTTAAGGAGGCCTCTGTTGATGAGCTTGAGGCCATAAATGAGGTGGGGCCTGTTGTTGCAGGAAGCATAAGGAGCTTTTTTGACGAGCCAAATAACCGCAGGGCTGTTGAGGCGCTTCTTGCAGCAGGGGTTAAAATCGCCCCGGAAAAGGCCGGGCCTGTTTCGGGAAGCTTGGCTGGCAAGATCTTTGTGCTTACCGGCGGCCTGGAGAACCTCACCCGCGAGCAGGCAAAGGCGGCCCTTGAAAAACTTGGCGCAAGGGTTAGCTCCTCTGTGAGCAAGAAAACCGACTTTGTGGTGGCGGGCAAAGACCCTGGCTCCAAGCTGGACAAGGCCCTGGCCCTTGGGGTTAAGGTGATTGACGAAGGGGAGCTGCAAAAGATGCTGGAGGATGCCTGATGGAGCCAAAAAGGCGTGTTCACGCAATTATAAGCGGCAGGGTGCAGGGGGTTTTCTTTAGGGCCTCCACACAGAAAAAGGCTTTGAGCCTGGGGCTTAACGGCTGGGTTAAAAACCTGCCAAATGGCTCGGTGGAAGCTGTTTTTGAAGGCCCGGATGAACTGGTGGAAAAGATGATTGAATGGGCGCACTCCGGCCCGCCAAGCGCAAAGGTTGCCAGCGTGCAGGTAAAGGAAGTGCCCGCAGATGAAGCTCTTTCCGGCTTTGCTGTGCGCTACTGACGCCAGGTTGAGGCGCCAGTTTTTTCACACCCGGTTGAACCAGATGAGAAGGCCAAGAAGCACAAAGGCCCCGGCTGCAATTTTGCGGATGAGATTTTCCGGCACATACTGGGTGATGACAGCGGCAAAGGCAACGCCAAGAGCGCTTATGGCCACAAGGGCCAGGGAGGCCCCCAGAAAAATTGTCCAGGGTTTCTGGGTTTTGGCAGCCAGCAGTATGGCTGCAAGCTGGGTCTTGTCTCCCAATTCAGCCAGAAAAATCACCCCAAAGGTGCTGGCCAAAAGCTTCCATTCCATATTTTTATCCTCGTTATTTCAAACTGTTATCAACAGCTAAAAGCAGCGGCAAAGCAAATTTCGGCGATTTTTCCAAATAGACCCGGCAAATGCGCTGCGTTATGGCGCAGGTTATTTCATAGGGGATTGTGCCAAGTTTTGCGGCAAGCTCTGCTGCCGGGATTTGGCCCTGGGCCGTCTGGCCAAAGACAAGGGCCTCGTCCCCCACCTCCACAGGCCCGTTGCCGACATCCACAATGGTTGTATCCATTGTTATGACTCCCGCCACAGGGCAGCGCCTGCCCCGGATAAGCACCTCGCCTATGCAGGAAAGATTCCGGTGCAGGCCGTCTCCATAGCCAATGGGCAGCACAGCCAGGGTTGTTTCTTGGCTGGCCGAAAAGCGGCGGCCGTAGCTCACAGTGAAGCCTGCGGGCACTTTACGCACCTGAACCACCGGGGCCACAAGGCTCATAACAGGCTTTGGGATAATGGCCTTGCTCGTGAACTCGCTTGGATAATGCCCATAAAGGATGACTCCCGGCCTTGCCGCATCAAACCTTGCTTCAGGAAGATCCAGCAGGGCCGCGGAATTGGCCATGTGAAGCATGGCAGGCTGCTTTTTTGCGGAAGAAAGGGATTGTGCGGTGGCCCTGAAGCTGACAATCTGCTCTTTTGCAAAGCTCTTATCCGCCTCGTCTGCTGTGGCAAAATGCGAGTAAAGCCCGGCAAAGAAAAGACAGGGTGTTTCCATGAGACGGCTGAAAAACGCAGGGGCATCATCGGGCAGCAGCCCCGTTCTGCCCATGCCCGTTTCCGCCTTCACATGAACTTTCACCTGTCTGCCGCCGGATGCAGCCTCCATCCACTTCAAATCCTGCTCGCAGCAGGCGGTGAGGTGTATTCCCGCCTTTATGGCTTCTGCCAGCTTGTCCGGGAAAACCCGGCCAAACACAAGAAAATTGGCCTTTATGTTGCTTTCGATAAGCTCAAAGGCCTCCTCAATGCGGGCCAGGGCAAAAAAGTCCTGCCCCAGGCCTGCCAGATGCCGGGTCACAGGCACAGCCCCGTGCCCGTAGGCATTGGACTTCACCACAGGGATAAGCCGGGCAGGGGCAGCCATTTGGCTGATGGCATTTACATTGCAGGCCAGCCTGTCCAGATGAATGAGGGCCTTGGCTCGCATGGATTTGACTTTCCTTTTTTTTGGGCAAAGCCTTTTGCAGGTGGTTGGGCTTAATTTGTTTCTGTAAGTATGTGGGGCACAAAGCGCCCATCCAGATGACGGGCTTCAACAGTAGAATAATGCTCTTCAATTTCTTTAAAAATATCCTCCAGGGCAAATCCGGCAAGCGCGGAAATTTCGCCCTCCTTTTTGCCGGAGCTTTTGGCAGCCCAGCGCAAAAAAAGCTCCTTAACCCGGTTGGATATGCGCCGGTTTTTGCCCCTGCCGGAAAAAAGCCTGCCAAAGAAAAGCGCAAGCTCATCTTTTGAAAGGCCCCTGGGTGCAGGATTTAGATTCATCAGGTGACGGGCAAAAGCCGTTAGCAGCACGCTGAAAGCGTTGGCACCCTCAAGGGCAAACCAGCGCGTGTCCCAATCCATAAGCCCCATAAGGGAGTCTATGGCAATTATTCTGTCCAGTATGGTGTGAGTCCGGTCTATGTTGTCCAGGCAGGCAAAATCCCTGTATGCCTGGCCGGGCGTGGCGCTTTGGGCAAAAAGAGGCCGGGGCAGTAAAAGCCCGCCAAGAATGGCAAACTCTTTTTCAGGCCAAACGGTAAGGGGCAAACCCTGTTTGGCAAACCAGGCATTTGCCTGCCACTCGCGGGCTTTGAAGGCAAGGGAAAGGGCCAGACCGTGGCCGAAGCCAAAAATCCGGGCCAGGGGATAATGCCTTAAAATATCCGCTGCCTTTGCCGCCTTGTTTTGTGCCAGGTCTTCAAGGCCCAAAGAAAGGTAGCTCCCGGCTTTTTTCACCACCTGGGCCAAATCGGCCTGGCCCTTTATGGCAAGGCTGTCAGCCACAATGAGCTTGTTGCACAACACGGCAAACTCGCTTTGCAGGCCCATAAGAAGGCTGGAATCTTTGACAAGGGAAAGCGCCCTGCTAAAAAGTCCCATATCCGGGCCGTGGGTGGAAAAATAAGGCACAAGGCCTGCCTGCCCACGCTCTGCCAAGCCTGGGGCCGCTTTTTTGGGGGCTTTGAAAAAGTCGTCCCTTTTTATTCTTGTATAAACGGCAATGGCTTCATCAAAGGGGGCAAAGCCCTGCTCTGCAAGGCGCACGGTTTTTAGCCGATAAGCCTCCTCCTCCACTTGGGCAGGGATGACCCCTGCTGCCTGAAAAAGAAAAGCCCGGTAAGCTTCAAAGTCCTGATCCGCCACGCGGGAGAGGATTTCGCGCATAAGGGTTGTGCGCTCATCGAGCTGGGTTTCGGTTTCTTCCGGGCGGGGCAGTATGCTCACAAAAAAGGCGCTGTCTATGGTGAAGTAATCTCCCGGCAGATTGGAAATGTCCTCATCCTCTTCGGGCAGGGCAATGGATACGCTGTTGTAAAGCCACAGGGCAAAGGTTCCTGTTTCATCCTCCCGGATAAGTCGGGCAAGCCTTCTTGGCTCGGCCTTGGCAAGGATGTCCATCCACTTGTCGAATGCAGCAATGCTCAAGCGGTCGCGGCGCCAGCAGGCCATGTCCAGAACGGAAATCACCTGCTCGTCAGAGGCAAGGCGCAGAATTTCCAGGCTGTCTTCAGGGCCTATTTCATGCACAAGCACAAAAAAGTCCTGGCAGGTGGTGGAGCGCACAAGCTCCCCTGCGCGGGGGTGGCTCAAAATAGCATCCAGGATTTTTTCGGATGAGTCCATTGCAAGCGCCTTTTCCCTGGCAATTGCAAGCTCGTCATCCTGATTGCCTGTGCCAACAGCATTTTTTAACAGGTCAGAATTCATTTTTCTTCCGGCAATTCTTTCGGCAGTTTTGGTTTGTTGCTTTTCCAGGGGGCGAACTTGAACAAAAGCAGCATTCCGGGAATGGCAATAAGCGTGCAAAAAACAAAAAAAGGCGCCCACCCCAAGCTTTTTGCAAGAAAGCCCGTGGAAGAAGACGCAAAGACCCTTGGCACACCCATGAGGCTTGTGAGAAGAGCATACTGGGTGGCTGTGAACCTTTTGTCTGTTATGCTTGCCATAAAGGCCATGTAGGCGGTGGTGCCCATTCCGCTGCTCACATTTTCAAAGGCAATTATTGCAGCCAAAGCAAGCACATGGGCGCTTAACCAGGTGGATGAAGTCTGCGCATCTATAAGGCCCGGCGCCCAGACAGCCAGCAGGGCAAAGCCTGCTGTTGAAACTGCCTGCAAAAAGCCGAAAACCCACAGAGAGCGGTTTATGCCAAGGCGCAGCATTATGACCCCGCCCAGCATGGCTCCGCCGATAACCGCCCACACGCCGAAAAGCTTGACCACAAGGCCTATTTCGGTCTTGGTGTAGCCCACATCCAGGTAAAAGGGCGTGCTTATGGCTGCAGCCATCGAGTCGCCTATCTTATATAAAAGGATAAAGGCCAGTATTGTTATGGCGTGGTTCCGCCCGAAAAACTCCACAAGGGGGTCAACAACAGATTCCTTTAACGAGCGGGGCTTCTGCTTGTAAACAGGCGGCTCCCTGGTGATAAGTGTTGTAAGCACTCCGGGAAGCATACAGGCGGCCATGACCATATAAACAGCGCCAAAGCTCATG
>JASEHB010000026.1:0-2297 GCA_030018745.1 Desulfatibacillaceae bacterium
CCGTTGGCATCGTAATAATAGTAAAAGTCAACGCTCACCACGCTCTGTTGGCAGGAGCCGCCGGAAAGGCCGATTTGATCCTGCACAATGGCAGTCAGATCCACGGGCGAGCAGTCGGTCGCCGTGACCCCGCTTATGATGGGCTGCTGAATCGTTGTTCCCTGGGCAGGGATTATGTAGTCGCTTCCCGGAAAGCACTTGGTGGGGTCCATGGTAAAGACCCCGTCCCACACAAAGTCTTTCTGGTAGGGGTCGTTCAAGCTGTTGCCGGTTGTGAAGGAAAGGCTTATGGGCTGGTTGCCCGAAAGGGGCGCTCCGCCGTAGGCAAGCATTCCAAAGGGAATCTGGTAGTCAACAAAGTATTCACCGCAGTTGTTGTTTTCGGCAAGTATGGACCTTGTGGTGCCGTAATCCCATTCCGTTCTGCTGCCGCAAGTTGGCGGGTTTGCAAAGGGAATGGGGGTAAATGTGTTCTGAAAGTCCATCAGAAACTGGTTTTTGCCGCTGCTCCTGTCCACAAAGGCGGCAGGGTTGTGGCCGGTGAGATAAATGTCTGCATAGGCCGTGTAGTCAAGAATCTGATCTTTCCGATCCGAATATATGCCCCGGAGCATGTCTATGGCCTCGGCGGGCGAGCCGGAAGAGCCGTCCAGGTGCATGGCGTAGTTGCGGAAGCCGTCTCCGGTGGTGTCTATCAGCACCGTGTAAAGGGCCGAGTTCCAGGGGTCGGAGCTTGAGAAGGAAGACGGGTTGTTGCCGGAAATGCAGTAGGTGTTGGCCCGCTGGGCGACCCGCCAGCGGAAGAAAAGCACATTGGTATCCGAGTCATAAGACCAGTAGATGCTCGGCAGTGTCTGGTCAACACAGCCGGAAGACACATTGGCGTAGTTCTGGGGGGAGGTGCCGCCGTTGGAATCGTCTTTCACGCTCTTGTCTTTTATGGAAACCCCGTTGGCGGTTGTGGCCACCCACTCCGAATCAAGAGGCCAGGGCGCGGGCGCAAAATGGATGGGGTTGGGAACCTGTGGCGTGTAGGGGGCTTCCTGCTGCCAGTAAGGCGGAAAGGCATCGCCCAGAACAGAGCTTACCCCCAGAACAAGCAGGGCCATAAGGCACAGCAGTTGAAAGACGCCCGATAAACGGCCCTCATCCGCCGCAGGCCGTTTTGCCTGCGCTGCCTTTTTCTGCTTTTTGATTTGGCGGGTCATGTTCTTTCCACGGTTCCTTATTTTATGGGGCGGCTCCTCTACTGTTTGCCAACAATCCTCTTGGCCACCCTTCCAATGCTTGAAATGGACTCCTCATCAAACTTCATTCTCAACTTTATGTAAAAGCCCCTTGACCAGTAGTTGGCCTCGCCGAAATCCTCGTCATAAAAGCCGGAAAAGTTGTAGCCGACACTTGTCCACAAATTCTTGAAGACCTTGACGCCCACTTCCGGGCCCCAGGATAAAAGCCTTGTGTCCGAGTCCACCTGATGGAGGATTCCCGCGTGGAAGCCTGCATCAAGCCAGTCTGTAACATCATAGAGAAGCCGCCCGCGGGTGAGGTAGGTGAAGGCGCTTATGTCCTCGCTTTCAGCGAATTTGCCCGCCACCTGGGCCATGAGGGTGAAACGGCTGACAGGCGCAAAATTGAGGTGATGGCTCAAAATGTAGCGGGTCTGGTCAATTTCCGCACTCTTTTTCACCCAGCGCAGCCTTGTGAGGTGGTTTGCCGCATCCTTGCCCACAGGCCTGTAGGCCGTGCCCAAAAGCAGGGAGGTTTCATCGTAGCTTGAGGCAAAATGCCTGGCCTGGGAAAAGAGCGTCCAATGCTGGCCAGCCTTGAGCGTTCCGGTGAGGGTGGAAAGGGAATCCGTCCTATCCTGGCCGAAGCGCAACTCGGTTTTGCCGGTTATCTTGTAATGCTTTTGCTGGAGATAGGTGAAGCCCATGCGCGGGGCAATGTAATCTGCATTGTCATCCTCCCCGGAAAGGGTCTGGACTGTTTCCAGGCCGCCGTCAAGGGTGAAGCCGTCAACAGACAAAAACTGGTGGTTGACCCCGCTGTTGGCCTGGCTGCGCCATCCGCTAACCGAATCGTCAATGGCGTATTTGGAAAATGCGCTGGTGTTCTCGGCAACCTTTGAGTTGAAGCCTACCGAGCTTTGCATTACATCCTTTTGGGCAAGCTCGGAAATTTCCGAGGCTGCCTCAAGGTTGAGCCTTTTGGAAAGGGCGTATGAAGCCCTTGCCGAAGTCTTGTCGGGCGCAAAATCGCTTTGGGTGTCGCCGGAAAAGGACTGCTCTCTCTGG
>JASEHB010000026.1:2307-12321 GCA_030018745.1 Desulfatibacillaceae bacterium
CGCTCCTCGTCCTGGCTGTCGGCCGTATTTTCCCTTGCCCATTTGGGGCCTGCGTAAAGGGAGAGCCTGTTACCCAACTGCTGGTCCAGGCGCAGGTTGGCCTCCTTCCTGTCCAAAAACTGGCTGCTCTCGCCTGCAAACCCGGCTTCAAGGGAAGTCTGGCTGCCAGCCTGGCCAAACTTGCGGCTGGCAGATGCGCCAAAAGACTCAATGCCCTGCTCAATTGTTGCAGCGGAGAGGTTTTCAAAGCCCTCATCCACAATTTTGTAGTCGGCCTTTATCTGTGCGCCCAAAACATCGCGCACCTGGGCTTCCACCCTGCGGGCCGTGCCGCTTGCCGGGTCAAAACCGTCCGGGTCATACCCGCTTGTGGCTGCAATTTCTGCGGTTATTTTGATGTTTTTGCCATCATCAAAAATAATGTCCGCGCCGGAAATCTGCTTGTCGTCAATGGGGTGCTCCTCGACAACGCCCATTATTCCCAGCTTTAGCCTGCTTCCCCAAAAGAAAAGCTCGCCCCGCGCGCCGTAAAGGTGGTGGGGCTGCTCAAGGTTATCGGTCTCGTAAATCACATTGATGACCTGGGGGTTGAAATCGGAGTCAAAGGCCGAAACCGGCGCAAAGAAGATGATGACGCCGTTGTCATAATCAATATCATAGTCCGAATAGCGGGCCATGGCCCTTTCCGAGAGAACCTTGTCAGGGAAGTTTCTGTCGCGGGTCTGAATGGATATTTTTTCGGAAAAGACAATCAACTGGCTGTTACCCAGAAAATACGGGCCTGAAAGCCCCTGGCCGGGAATCTGCTCCCGCACGACTGCCTGCCGGTTGCGGGAGACAAAGCTTTTTAAGCTGTAAGCGGATTCCTTTTCCAGGTTGACAAGCCCGCCTGTGAGCGTGCGCGAATACCTGTTGTAGGTGAGGCCGCTGCCCATTTCCGTGTTAAAATCGCCATACTGTCCGTATGAAAGGTCTTTTTCAGCCTTCAAAAACAGCCTGTGGGCGCTCTGGGCCTCAAAAAACTGCTCGGACTCATCCCCATATACAGGGTAAAGGCTCTCGTCATTTGTTCCGGGCGTGTTCTGCTTCAAAAGGGTGTTGTCATCTGAAGGCTTCTGGGTATCGTAGCGCAGGGTCATGGTCACATCGCCCACAGCGCCCTTGCCGAAAACCGCGGCCCTGCCCTGGGTGCGGCTCTCGCCTTTGGAATGGTCAAAGGGCATGTCCAAATCTTTTTCCAGGCCCTTTTGGCTGGCATCCCCAAAGCCGACAGAGCCTTCCACCGCGCCCACCAAAATCCACTCGCGCCTTTCCGGGTAAAAGCGCACGGGAATTTTATGCTCTTTGTCCCCCAGGCTCACAACAAGGTTGCGAACCTGGGTTGTGGATGAAGGCGAAAGCTTGACAATAGCCTTTCCCGCGGTTGTTTTCACCTTGAAGGGGTCTTGGGCAAATCTTTTGAATGCGCCTGTTTCCCTGTCGAAAATATCGCCCTTGTCAACGCTCACCTCAAGAAAGGCATCTTCAATAACAGGGTTGCCGTTTTTATCCAGCAGAAAAAGCTCAACATAGGCAGGGGTTCTGCCGTCTGCCGGGGGGCGCTCCGGCCACAGGGCGTGGCTTATGGCTGCAACCTCGCCGGAAAGCTTTATGACCCTGCTTTCCAAAAGCTTGCTGTTGACAAAAAGCTCTATTTTGTTTGCCTTCTCTTCCAGGGCAACCCCTATGTACTCGCGGATTGTGACCCCCAAAGCTTCATCCCTTGTGGTGGATGCAAGCCTGTCCTCCGGCACGGGCCTGGCGTTTACAAGCAGCTCAAACTTGTCATCGCTTGCCGTTGCAATGCGGATGCGGGTGGATGAGCCGGAAAGAACCATATCTGCTTCCGGGGATAATATTCCAAGCGGTGTTGCTTCCTTTAGCCTCTGCACATCCAAAAGGGCAGGGCCTGTTTGGGCATCCTGATTGGCTGATTGGTGGATTGACCGGATTTTTGATACCTCGCCCACATTTTCCATGTTGGACACAAGCGCAATTGAGCGGCCCTTGCCTGTTTTTGCCAGAACCAGCACTCCGGCTTCTTCCAGATTGGCGTCCGTTGAGGCAATGAAATCCATCTCAAAGGCCTGGGGTGTGGCAAGATCCTGTCCTTCAAGGGAAATCCGGTAATAGTCGCCTTCCCGCACCGGGTTGACAGCCTTTTGGCCAAGCTTTGCCGTGCCGCCCACAACAAACAGGCCTTGGGGCAGGCCCAGAAACAGCGCGGGGTCTGTCAAATCCTCTGCCGGGTAGTTTGCGGCAAAGGAAACTGTAAGCCTGTAAATGCCCCGCGCCAGCTTTGCACCGATGGGAATTTGCGCGTCAACGCCCCTTCTGCCTGCTGCAAAGACGCTTACCTCCACCCTGCGGTTGGCCGGGGTGCCGGAAAGGGACGCCCTGTTTTCCTCTATGGGCTGGCTGCTTCCAGCCGCCTTTTGGGTGAAAACAGCCTGCTGATTTTGGCCTGTTGTCTTTTGGGACTGGGCAGTCTCCACAGGCAGCACCCTTGCCTTGCCGCCCGGCAGGGTGTCGGCGACAGCGCGGGCATTCTCCTGCCCGGCAAATGGGCCAAGAACAACTGCGTAGCTCTTTTTCCGGCCCTGGCCCACCTGCTCCTCAATTCCTGCGTCAAAGCCTGTCTGCTGGCTCAAGGCTTTGCCTGCATCCAGGGCCTGTGCCTTGCTTGCAAAGGCTCCGGCAAACACCCCATAGCTTGTCTGGGGGGCAAAAACCTCCTCGGCCTGGGGCTGGTCAAACTCCACCCGCGCAAGGTCAATAAGCCGCTCCCGCAGAAAATCGGAAACAGCCTTGGCCCGCTTGCCGCTCAACTCCAGGTTGTCTGCATAGCCTTTTTCATCGCTAATAACCCGCACGGCGTCTGCGTGGCCCTTTGTTTCAACAACCAGCTTTTCAAAGCCGGTCTTTCTCAAGTGCTCGGCCAAAGAGGCAAGGCTCTGCCTGGCCTGGTCCGAAAGCTCAAAATTGCCAAAGGCAAAGTTTACGACAGCCCTGTATTGCTGGGGTGCAATGAGGGCCAGCGAAACAGGCACCTGCACCTCCATTGCCGTCTCTTTGCCCGCTGGCTCCACCATAAACTTGACGGTTGCATCCGCATCCTGGCCCTGGCCTGGAATTTGCGAGAGGAAGCGGATGGTTGCCCCCCGGCCTGGGGCAAGGAGGGGCAGGCTCCAGCCAAAGGCGGAGCTTCCCGCCCCAAAGGGGTTTTCAAAGGCCGCGCCATCCATTGTAACCGTGCCTCTTTCGGGCAGGTAGGGCGAGCTTTCCTTATAAACAAGCTCGTAAAGGGGCATTTTGCTTCTGTTTTCAAGGGCAATAGTGTGGACAAGCAAGGCCTGGCCGCTGCCTGCATCCACAAGAATATTCTCAATGCTGCGGGAAACAAGAAGGCTGCCCTCAATTTGCCCGGACTCAAGGCTGACAGCAGGCCTTGCAATTTGCGGCACAACGCGGAAATTGGCCTTGAAAAGGTCGCCCGGGAAAATATCCACAAAAACCGAGCCTGCATCGGCCATGTTGCGGTTGTCCACAATGCCCGGCACAGCGCCCTTGGGCAGGGACGATTTGTCGAGCTTTAAAACATGGGTTCCCGGCTCAACATTGTCCATGTGGTACTTGCCCTCGGCGTCTGTTACCACAAAGCGGCCGTCCTGCATGTAAATCTTGGCCCCGGCAAGGCCAAGCTCGTTTTCATCCTGAATTCTGTTGTCATTGTCATCAATAAAAACCTTGCCGATTATTATGCCTTTTTCGGAAAACAGGTTTTTTACAATCTCAAAGGCGGCGTTGGCCGTGTTGGAGCCGACCTTTACGGACTGGGCTGCATCGGAAAAGCCTTCTGCAAAGGCTATGTTTTTCTTTGTGCCTGTCTTGGCATTTGCGGCCACCCGCACAAAATAAACCACCTCAAGCTTCTGGCCGGGGTCAAGGCTGCCAAGGCTCCATTCAAGGGAAAGGCCGTTTGCGGAAATCTTGGGGTCTGGCGCATTTGCCCCGTTTATGCGCGTGGAGCCTTTGGCATAGCGCACCTCTTTTGGCAGGGTGTCAAACAGCCTTGCCAAAAAGATTGAGTAATTTGAATTGGTGTTGGTCACGCTCACGGTAAATTTAATCACATCGCCAATTTCCGCGCTGTTGGGAGAAACGGCCTTTTCAACCTTGAGGGGCGAAAAGTCTGCCGGCATCAAAGGCATCCGCAGCAGGATTGCGCCGGGAAAGTCCTTGTCAATGTAGAACTTCTCGCCGGAATAAACATTGCCGGAATAGGGGTTCCACACAGCATCCTTTTTAAGCCCGACCGGGGCATATTTATCTGCAAGGGCCGGGTCTGCACCTGGGTTGTTGCAGGCAAAGTCCACCCCGATGAAATACCAGCCGTCATAGTTTGGAATATAATTGGCAAACTGGAACTCAAAGGCTCCCGGCCCCTTGCCGGTGTTCACAAGCCCGGTTCGGTCGCTTGCTCCTGAAATCTGGTTGTTCTCCTGAAGGGTTATGCCATCCGGGTAAAAGTCCAGCAGGCTTTCATCCACAGCGGAAAATGTGTCGCAGGCCGGGCCGTTGCAGCGGTAGAAGGTAACGCAGGCCCCGTCAACCCTCGCGCCTGTCACTGCATCGTAAACAAAGCCAGCCGGGTCAAGCGGCACAACAAGCAGCTTGGTGCCGTCATTTAGCGCCTTTACGGTTATGCTGCCGCGCACAAAAATTTCGCCGGGCGCATTAACCGCCAGAAAATCTGACGAATAAAAGGGCGGAGTGCTGTAATAGGTATAGCCGCTGTATTCTCCACCAAGCCGGATTGTGTAGGAATGGCCGTCCCTCATCCAGTTGAAAAGGGGAAAGGGGGCGCCAAATTCATCCAGGCTGATGATTGCCTGCTCGTCCGTGCGGAAAACCTTGCTGCGCACAAGGGTTACAGGCGGGAGAGATGCAGCCGGGAAGTTTTGGCCGCCCGCCACCTGGGACTGGGGCGGGTTGGGGTTATTGACATTGGCGTACTCGTAAACCTTTATGGGCACATTGGCAAGGCCCTGCCGCGTGAGCCTGCCGCTGGCCCCCGCCTGGGCCGCCACGCTCACGCCGACCTCCACCCTTATTCCCACCGGCTCAACCTTGTCCACCTGCACAAAGGTCAGATCCGTAACAGCATTGTCCAGGCCGGAAATGCCCTTCACTGCGATGATAAGCCCGTCTGCGGAAAAATTGGCGGGAAGGGACACCTGGGTTATGAATTCCCGGCGCTCGCCTGGGGCAAGCAGGCCCGTGTCCGGCAGGCCGTCTCCATCGCTATCCATAAGGGCAATGCCAGAAAGGCTTGTAAAGGAAACGACAATTCCGGCAACCCAGTTGACAGAGCCTGCCACATCCACAGCAAGGTTGACCACATCAGCCGCGCTGCCAAGGTTCCATGCCTCGTTGACAGCGCTCACAGTAGAGCCTGCCGCAGCATGGCTTATGTGCATGGTGTCGTCCGGGTCGCCCAGCACCCCGCTTCCTGTATGGGCACCGTCATCATCCGTGTCATCCACCACAATGCGGATAAGCGCCTTTACAGTAACCGGCACTTCATTGGTAAGGCCTGTTTTTTTGCCAGATGCCCCGGCGTATTCCACCTGCGCCCTGTTTTTGAGCACGCCGGGCGCTTGGGCTGCATCCACAACCGCCTCAAAAGATATTGAGCCGTTGACCGGCCCGGCAAAGGCATTGCCCTGGCTGTTTTGGGGCAGAAAGAGGCCGACCTTGAAAATCGGCCCGTTCACCTTGCTTTCCGGGCTGCGCCAGATTCCATCGGCCCCGGCAAACACGGCAACAGCGTTGGGAATGGAAGATGAAAAGGAAACGGAGCCTTGCGCATAGGTCATGCCCTGGGGCAGATTGTCGGAAACAAGGATGCCGTTTGTAGTCTGGGGGGCTGCATTTCCCGGCAGATCAAGCAAAAAGTCCCATCCCTGCACAGGAGTGTTGCCCTGGGATGAGAACAAAATGGTGAAATTGACGCTCCGGCCTGGGGTCAGGGAAGTTGCATCCGCAGATTTGCTGGCAGTTATTGATCCCTCATCAGACACCATAACCCGCGAAACATTGACATTGTCCTGCTTTGTTGAATCGGAAATGGAAAAGCCAGCCAGATTGACATCCACCTTGCTGCTGCCTGCAACAAGGGGAGCCTGGCCATAAGCCACAAGGGCAAGAAAAGCCCCAGGGGCAATAAGGGGCGGATTTGAGTTGTCGTAAACCGGCTCGCCAAGGTCAAATTTTCCGTTACCGTTTGTATCCATATAAAGGGCAAGGCCGGAAAGGTTGCCGTCATCCCCGCTTAAATTTGTAAGGGCAAGGGAATATGAATCCGGGCTGTTGCCGGTGTTTTCAAGAAGATAGGGCAAATTAACCCATGCCAGGGGCTGGGATTGAACTGTCTGGCCGGGGGCTGCCTGGGTTCCGTCCGGGGTGATTCTTATATTAAAGGATGGGGCAAGGGTGTCCCGCACCACATTGGAAAGGGTGGTAAAGGGGCGGCCTGCCTCATCCTCGTATGCTGCCCAGGCCTGGTTTGTTATAACGGCAGGCACGGCGGCAAGGCTGGCTGGGCATAGGGCAATGGCCAGCACAAGCACAATCGCCCATGCAGGCCATGCAGCCTTAAAATTTGCAGCCAGCCTTTTTGCCGCTTTTGTCATTTGGCCTTGTTCTTTTTTTTTAAAGTTTGGCCCCGGCCTTGAACTTGCTGCCCATTCAAGGCCGGGGCTTTTTGCTGTTAAAAGCTTCCTGCGCCCTTCAAAAAGAGAGCGCAGGAAGGGCTATGCTGTTAGCGGATAAGCACCTGGAAGATGACGCATCCGGATTGGCCGGGGGCCACCGTGCCGCCGCTTGTGGCGTTTGCGCCTGCTCCCACCCTGAAGCGCACCAGGTTATTGCCCGCATCGTACTCTGCCGTGTCATCGCCGGAGCCATCCGTGAGGCTGGTGTCGCCGCCGTCAATGGATCCGTCACAGTTGTTATCCAGGTACAGGCTGCCGGCCACATAGTCGGTGTGGTTGGGAATGGGGTCTATGATGACGCAGTTAAGCGCATTCTTGTCGCCGATGTTCTTGTACTCCAGCCTGTAGGTGATTGTGTCACCAGGGCCGGGGGTAATGCCGTCAGCATTCGTGTCAATGTGGAGGCGGCTCTTGGTAACCTGCAAAAAGCCGTCAATGACCGTGGTGGTCTCGCTGGTGGAGGCCGTGCACTGGTCGGCAAGGGTGTTGATGAAATCTCCGTCAGAATCTGCAATGGCCTGGACTGTGGCGGATTCCACCGTGCCGACAGTTGTGCCTGCAGGCGCAAAGACCTTCACCTTGAAGCTTGCAGAGGCCCCTGGCGTCAGAGATGCGTAGATTGTTCCCAAAGCTGCGGGGTCGCCGTCAGCAAGGGCAACATCGTCACCCGTGCCTGCAATGCCGTCTGGTCCAACTGTCAGCCAGTTGGCGCCTTCTGCCACAAACAGGTAGGTGAGCTGCAAACCAGCCGTGTTCATGTCTATTTTGACAAACTTGGTGGAGTTGCCGGTGTTGGTAACCGTATGGACATAGGTTGTGGTGCCGCCAGCGGGAATCTGGTCAGAAGCTGGCGGAGCTATGCTTATGGCGCAGATTTCGTTGATTGACAGATACACATCCATGTTGTCCGATGAGCCGCTTGCGCCGGAGGCAATGCTTACAACAATGTTGTGCTCGCCTGCCGGAGCGTTGGCTGCCGTGCGGATTTCCATGATAACGCAGTAGGATTCCGAAACCAGAACGCCCGGAGCCGTGTTTGCGCCGGTGTGGTCGCCTGCCAGGGTGATGGTGCGGGTGACCGGGTCAACTGCGGAAATGGTGGTCGTGGCTGCAAGGTTGAGCCGCACCGTGTCGCCTGCTGTGAAGGCGGCAACGCTGTAAACCACAATGTCCGTGTTGGCGCCGTTAAGAACGCCGCCTGTTTCAACAACAGTTCCGCCCAAAAGCGGGGTGTTGTTGATGAAAGCGTCTGCGCCGTCAACAGTCCCGTTGCAGTTGTTGTCCTGGTAGAAGATCACCTGGGTTCCGGCAGGTATGCCTGCAGCAGCCAGGGCATAGGCATCGGCAGAGCCGCCCACATTGACCACCTGCAGGCGGTTGAAAACGCTCGCGCCGGGGTTGGCGGGGGCAGTGTGGATGGGCAGCACATCGTCGCTGTCCGCGTTGCCTACACCAGGGTCCGTGTTTCCGTCTGAAGGATCATTGACGCCGTCACCTGCAACAGCATAACGGGCAATGTCCACAGCCGCTGTAACAACCGCGCTTATGTTATCGCGGGAAAGGTCTGTCTCTGTGGGGTCGTTGCCGCTGGTGGCCCGCACATCAAAGAAATATGCTGCATTGGCCGTGTTGGCGGGTACAAACACCTTCACCGTGAAGTCCCTGCGGGTCTGGCCGGACACGGTTCCAAGGTCAACCTTGCCGTCCCCGTCATTGTCAATGAGCTTGGCGGACCCGTTGGAGTTCCAGAACTCCACTATCCAGCCTGCTGGCACATTGATGGCATCCAGGTTGATGACATCTGCAACAGTGGCCCGGTTGGCGGCCGAATGGGTGAAAACCACCCAGGAGCCTGCCGGAACGCTGGCCTTGGTGTTGTCGTCCTGGTAGTTGTTGCCCGCATCCTCTTCAACATTGGTGTAGGGGTCAACAACCCGGTTGCTCACCGCAACATCGGCTGCGACCGCTGTCGGGATGGCGGTTTGAACCGTGTTGGTGGTAACTTCCGTATCAACCCCGCCCATGGTGCGGTAGTAAACCGTGGCGCTGTTCACCACAAGCCCGCTTGCAATCAGGAAGGGGGTGTCAACAGTAACCGCGTAGGAGAGGCTTCCCTGCTGATCAATGTCCAAAACAGGCTCGGAGACTGCATCAGCGGTATAGGCCGCGCCGTTCCAGTCGTTGTCCGGCAAAAAGTAGCCCACATGGCTTATGGTGCCGACCACATTGGCTTCGTCCCGCCACCAGTCTGTGCCGTTATCCGAATAAACCACAAAGCCAAAGGGATTTGAGCCGGGCGCGCCGGAGGCTGAAGCAGCCGTATAGCTTGTGCCTGGGGGAAGCTGGTCGTAAACCAGAATGCCGTCCACGGCAGCGTTCAGGGCGCCATCATCGTCCACATCCACGCTGTAGGCGTCAATGCGCGAATAGGCCTGCTTTGTGCCAACATTCTTGAAACGGATGGTGTAGTTTAAGGTGCCGCCGGGCACGGAGGTGTCCTTGTCAACATCCTTGGTGGCCATGATAACTGCATCGTTGACCACATTTACTGTTATGTTGCCCGTGGTGTCGGAGCAGCCTGCCGGAGCAGTGCCGGTGACCGTGACTGTTCCTGTGTCAGAGGTGGGCGGAGTGGCTGTTGGGGGCACAACAAGGGCAAGAAGAAGCTCTTTGGTTTCGCCCATGTTCAGCTCAACACCGGCTCCCACAAGGGGCTCGCCGGGGTCCACAAGTCCGTTGCCGTTTTCATCAACATACACATTGCCGGCATAGGTAAAACCGCCAAGCCCCACGGTGAAGATGTTAATGCTGTTACCCGTGTTGGTGACCGTGACCGGCACATAAACGGTCTGGCCGGGAATTGCCTGGTAGCTCATGGCCCCGGAAGGCGTGACATCCACGCCGCATATTGCCAGGACCACAGACTGCACAATGTTTGAGGTTGTGGTGTATTCGTTGTTGTCATCGTCCCGGTAAGTGGCGGTTGCCGCGTTGCCGATGACAGTGCCTGCCGGTGTGGCCGCATAGGCCGGGGCAAGCCCGGTCACGGCGAACACAATCAGCGCAAGCGATGCCAGAAGCGCCAATAGGTTTTTGTTACAACTCATCTTGCTTTCTCCTTTGTTGGGGTTTTGTGGTTGAATATAAAAGGCCTTCCAGCCGCTGTTTCTGGAATTGCCGGATAAGGGAAGGGGCGCGG
>JASEHB010000539.1 GCA_030018745.1 Desulfatibacillaceae bacterium
GCCGGACAAGGACGAAGGTGTACTGCTGGTACATCGAGCTCCTTGTCCGGCGAAGCGCAACGCCGCCATCGTTTCCCTGGGGCCGCCCCAAGGATACCTATGAACAGCGATATCCGTGTCTCCACCACCTTCCGCAACAACCGCAAGAGAAAGCGCCTGGCCCGGCAGCTTGGCGACAAGGCTGTGGTCTGCCTGCTGGATCTATGGATAGGCGCGGCTCTTTCACGGCCTGAAGGCAGTCTTGTTGGCTGGGACGAGCAGGACATTGCCGACGAGGCTGGCTGGGAGGGCGAGCCAGCGGTTTTTGTCAATGCCCTGCTGGAAATAGGCTTTCTGGACAGGCTGCCTGACAGCAGCTTTGCCATCCACAACTGGGAAAAGCACAACCCCTGGGCTGCCGGGTTTGGGCACAGAAGCCGCCTTGCAAAAAAGGCTGCTGCGTTGAGGTGGGGCTATGATCTTAAGGAGGAGGCCCCTGTTGGACAGGCTGCCCCGAAAGGGCGGAAAGCCCCGGCCCGCCGGGCGGAGATGCCCCAAGACGACAGCACTCCGGCCCCCAAGGCGCCACATTTCCGGCAGGGCCGCTTCTCACCCCCTGCGGCGGCAGCGCCCCGAAAGGCGAAGCCCCAACCGGACAGCGCCCCGGCTTCCCCTCAACAGGCAGCGCCCCTGCCTCCGGCCCCTGTCAGCGCTCCTGATAAGAAAAGTCCCCCCGGCCCGCCCGCGCCCGTGGCCCTGCCTGCTGGCGGGCATTTCCACGGGGTCGGCCCGGATGCCGCGCAGCCGCAAACAAGGCAGGATCATATTGCCGGACAGCCGGATGCCTGCCGGGGGGGCATCGGCCAGGATTTCCCGGGCCAGGAGGATTCCCCTGTTCATCCTCATAATAATGGTGAGCAGGCCGTGCCTTCATGCGCTTGGCATGGGGCCTGCAATGCAAATTCATGCAAAGTGCATGATTCGGGCAATGCGGAGTCATGCCAGGCGCATTCTTCGGGCAATTCGCCTTTATGCGGGGCGCATACGATCCGCAATGCCCCGTCTCCGTCTCCAGATCCGTATCCGTATCCAAGTCCTAGTCCGTCTCCGGGTCCGTCTCCGTCTCCGTCTCCGGGCGCGGGGGGGCCTCCTGCTGCTTCGGGCAGCGTCCGGTCAAGGGCTTCGCCAAAAAAGAGACAGACAGACGACAAGGCTTCTTCAATAAAAATTCATCCTTGTCCCCACGAGGAGATTTTGGAGCTTTATCACCGCCTTCTGCCAGCCAACCCGCGTGTGGAAAGCTGGACTGCGCGAAACAGGGCAGACCTGGCCCTTGCCTGGCAGGCCGACCCGGCCCGGCAGAGCCTTGAATGGTGGCAGGATTTCTTTTTGCGCGTGGTGGCCCAAAACCGCTTTTTGAGCGGCAAAAAAAACAACTTTGCCGCATCGCTGGGCTGGCTGATAAAGCCAAAGGTTCTGGGCCGCATCCTTGCCGGAAGCTATAATGATTTCACCCCAAACCGCGACCAGGGGCCTGCCCTCTGGTTTTTGGAGCAAACCCATGAAAGATCAGGACAAGATGGCCTTTGCCAAGGCAATGGCAGCTCTCTCAAGGATGTTCGACCAGGGGGAGCCGCCCGACAGGATGAAGACCGACATCTATTTTAAGATGCTTCAACACATTGAAATTGATGATTTTTTGGCTGCCTGCCAGAATTTGCTGGCCAAAAGGACAGACCGGCGCTTTCCCCTGCCGGCCGATTTTCTGGCAGCCCTGCCCAAAAACAGCCCGGATTTTGCCCACAGGGCCTGGGCCACCCTGCGCAGGCACATTGCAGCCCACGGCTCGGACACAAAACTTGCCGCAGACGACCCTGTGCTTGCCAGAACCATAGAGAACATGGGGGGCCTGCGGAGCATAGGGGCCAGGTCTGAATCTGAAATCTCGTGGACCCGCAGGGAGTTTTTGCAGACATACCAGGCCTTCAACGAGGCAAACAGGCTGCCTGCCATTGCATCGCCCGGCTTGCAGCCCGGCCATATCGGCTTTTCGCAGAATTGAAATAAGGAGAAAAAAAATGAGCCTTGCCCCCAAAAGCACAACAGCCCTTATCGGGCTTAAAAACATAGTGAGCCATGTGGGCCGCGACAAAAGAACCGTGATGCGCTGGATAAGGGAGGAGGGCTTTCCTGCAAAGCTTTTGGCAGGCAAGTGGGAGAGCGATACGGAGCTGGTGGGGAGGTGGCGCAGACAGCAAATAGTTAAGTAGGTGAGGGGCGGCCCCAGGTGGTGAGGGGCGGCCCCAGGAAGCCG
>JASEHB010000540.1 GCA_030018745.1 Desulfatibacillaceae bacterium
CAGGACCGATGAAATAATCGCCGGAATTGTATTTGCCCTTCTTGGCATGGGGCTTTTCAACATAGGCATAGAAATGGGCCTTGCCCGCCTTGGCAATCAGGTGGGGGGCAAGCTGCCCGCCCTTTTCCAGAGCATAAGCCTTACGGCAAGCCACAAAACAATCTACAATTTTGATAAAGGCCTTGTTCAGACAGCCATAACCCATGACGGCGACAAACAGGCCTTTTTTCATGTAAAAACAAAAAGCGGCTACGAGTCTGTGCCTTTTGAGGAATCCGGCTATAACCCGGAAACCAGAAGTTACACCTACACACCTGTGAGCGAGCCTCTTTTTGGAGGCGGATATGCAGGCATAGCCGTTCTTCTTGTATTTGCCTTTCTCATGGGCTACGGCGCAACCCTGGCCGAGCCGGCCCTGAACGCTTTGGGCCGCACGGTTGAGGAAATGACTGTCGGCACCTTCCGCAAGGCCCTGCTCATGCAGGCGGTTGCAGGCGGGGTGGGCGCCGGCATTGCGCTGGGGGTGGCAAAAATAGTGTGGTCGCTACCTTTGGCCTGGCTTTTGATTCCGCCCTATCTTCTGCTTCTTGTCATGACAGCCCTTTCCACAGAGGAGTTTGTTAACATAGCCTGGGACAGCGCAGGGGTCACCACCGGGCCGGTAACTGTTCCACTTGTGCTTGCCATAGGCCTTGGCATAGGCAGCCAGGTGGGTGTGGTGGAGGGCTTTGGCATTCTGGCAATGGCCTCGGTCTGCCCCATTGTGAGCGTTCTGGCAGTGGGCCTTTCCGTAACCCGTGCCAGAAAGGCCGCCCTTACAGAAGCAAAGGCCCAGGCAGTCCAGGGAGGCGGCGCATGACAAAATCACCTGATGCTGTCCGCATAACCGGTTTCTTTCACAGGGAAATCTCCTCGGATGTTCTTTCTGCAATGGAAAAGGCAGGTCTTGGCCAATACCGCATAACAGCTGGCCGCTGCATTTTTCTTCTGGAAAAAAAGGGCCTTTTCGGGCTGCGGGCCGAGCCGAAGCTCATTGACCACCCTGTGGACCTTATCTGCCTGGAAACCCCACAAGAGGCGGAGCAGGGCATACTCAACCTGATTGTTGAGGCCGGAAACCTTGCCGTGCCGGGCAGGGGCAGCGTTTTTTCCGAGCGGATTGCCATTCTCAATTCCCATCCCGTATTTGGCGAGGCTCGACTTGAAGAACAGCCCCCTGGCGGCAAGACAAAACTGCACAGGGAGCTTACGGGCATCTGCTGCATTGTGGGCCGGGGAGAAGGGGACATCGTTGCCCGCATAGCTCTGGACACAGGCACCTGCGCGCCTGCCATAACATTTGGCCACGGCACCGGCGTGCGTGACAAGCTGGGGCTTCTGCGCATTGCCATACCTGCAGAAAAGGAGGTGGTGCTCCTTGTGGCAAGCTCTTATGATGCTGCGGCCATAATGAACATGATGATTCAGGTGGGTAAATTGAACCAGCCGGGCAGGGGTTTTATCTACCTTTTCCCAATCCGCATGGGGCAGATAGATATGAAGGTCATCACAGGAATGCCCCGGCACGCGGCCAGCATGGAGCAGATAATTGTGGCCCTTGATGAAATCCGGGGGGATACATCCTGGCGGGCAAGGGGCGGCTCGCCGGGCCTGGAGGCCTTGAAGCGCAAAAACTACCTTAAAAATCTTGCAACCCTTTCCCTTTCCTGCGATGCCGGGCGCGGCGAGGCCCTTGTAAGGGCCGCCATGCGTGCAGGCGCGCCAGGGGCCACCATCACCCAGGCCAGGCAGGTCAGCCTGCCCAACTCCCCCCTTGGGGCAATTTCTCCGGCAAGGGAAATCTGCACCATGCTTCTTGAGCAAAGCGCCGTGGCCCAGGTGTCAAAGGCCCTTGAGGATGCAGAGGCCTTTGGGGACGAGGCTCATGGAATGCTCTGCAAAAGCGATTCGCCCCTGGCCTACACCTTTATTTCCGGGTAAGATTAACAAGGCACTTACAGCCGGGCGCAACCGCCCGGCAGTTGCAAAGGAGAAAGATTCCATGAACGAAATCCAGATGCGCAAATTTGAATCCCTAAAGGAGTTTGCCTCAACAGTGGCAGATCTTTTTGCCGGGCCTACATTTCTTATGACATTTTTGAAAACCGAGGGCCGCTTCCGGGAGCAGGTTATTCTGACAGTCTCTTTCACCAACAACTGCGGGGTGTGAGGCAAGGTCCACACGCTCGCAGGTCTGCGGGCCGGGCTTTCCCAAAATGAAATAGACAACCTTGTGGAGCTGGACAAAGACTGT
>JASEHB010000538.1:0-1156 GCA_030018745.1 Desulfatibacillaceae bacterium
ACTATCTGGGCAATAATAGCAGTAGCTGAATCTTCATGCTTTGTTGAGCTTTGATAAAGGGGTTCATATCCTTTGGCTATCAGGGCATAAAAACATTGAATAATCGCGTAGTCTCGCCATAAATTTGAATATGGGCATTTGCCTTTTTTACCGCCTGGCTTTTTTAGTTTTTCCCGAAAGAAGTCAGTTATAAACACCCGCATTTCTTTTGGCGGTTGAATCCCGCTATCCACACATTGCGCGGCAAGCTCGGCAACGGCCTCAAAGGCAACCTTGTTATCTTTGGTCTCGTTGATAAGGTCTTTAAGCTTCTCAAAAGTATAGCGCATTTTTAAAAAAACAATTTCATTTCTATATCTAAAAACCTGCTCACCCTGGAAAGCAGGCTGTTTGCTGTTGATAATTTCAAAAATGGGGTCTTTTGGCGTTTGCCCTTGCAGTTTGCCAAGCATGGGGTCAGGGGCAAGAAACAAATCTTCATGTATGGCCGTCTTTATATCATGTTCATATCCGGCACTTGCTTTTAGGGCCTCCTTGATAAGGTTCCACGGGTCTTTGCATCCGCAAGCCTCAAATGTGTTAATAATATCCCCAAAAATCTTTTCCGCTATCGCTTGTGCCTCTTGCTTGGTAGGCTTCACATTGTTTTCATCCATGCCGCACACCCCCGCGCCCTGGGCATAATCATTCATAATTTGCCGCCCTCCCTGGCAACTGGATTACTTTGCCGCCCCTTAATCCGCCCTTGGTAAGGAAAAAATCGCAAATGCGCTGCATTGGTTCGCGCAAATCCTCAACAGTCAACTGAATATATCCGCCGGTTACATCATTTGAACCTTTATGGTTCAACAACATCTTTACTGCATAAGCTGATATTGAAAGCCTGCTTGCTGCCGTTGCAAAGGTTCGCCTTAAATCATGCGGGCTTACTTCAATGCCTGTCAGGGCCTTAATCCTTGCCTGTGCATACCTGAAAGCAGAAAAGCGCGTTCCGTCAGGGCCGCTTAAAACATACTTGCCGCTTTTTTCTTTGCGCTCCAAAAGCAAATCAAAAAGATAATCTGGCAGGGGTAGTTTATGGGTCAGATGGTTTTTTGTATCCGTAACAGTCAAAATTTTTGCGTCTAAATCCACATCGCGCCAAGTCAAGTTTAAG
>JASEHB010000538.1:1166-2293 GCA_030018745.1 Desulfatibacillaceae bacterium
AAAAGCAGAATCAGGAAAAAATCCCTTGCAAGGTCTCCATGTGAAAGCCGGGGAAAATGTTTGCCCGTTCCCGGTTCCCTGTCGGGCACCTCTGGCAGGCTCAAAACGGCCTCCATCCAGGGCTTGATTTGATGGTCTTGCAGAAAGCGTGTTTTACGGGGCACCCTGTACCAAAGCCGGGCCGCTGATAGCCGTTCAACAGGGTTATGGGCAAGCAGGGGGCTGCCGTCTTGTGCGCTGTAATTGGCCGCGGCAAAGTTTAAAACGCTCCTTAAATATCGCATGGCAAGGTTTGCTCTGGCCGGGCTTGTCGCTCCAAGCTGCCTGTGGAGCCGTACCACCATATCAGGGGTTATGCTTACAAGGGGCAGGGCAAGCCATTTTTTAAGATGGTTATTCATTGTGTAAATGACATCTTTG
Source organism: Desulfatibacillaceae bacterium (assembly GCA_030018745.1). Taxonomy (GTDB): domain Bacteria; phylum Desulfobacterota; class Desulfobacteria; order Desulfobacterales; family Desulfatibacillaceae; genus JAGVAW01. The sequence continues at coordinate 1,587 of JASEHB010000538.1, forward strand.
CGGGTTACTGGCTTTAATTGCCGGGCTTTTAGATAGTCCTCCAGGGCCTCTTGAAGGGTTACGCCAAGGGCCTTTTGCCGTTCCTTTTCGTCAAGGGGGTTTATCCCTTGGGCCATATCCCGCAAAAGGTCTTTGGCCGCTGTCCGGGCCTGCTCAAGCGTAAAGGGGCCATGTTTGCCGATTACAACTCTCTTGCTGCGCCCTGCAACACGGCTTTGCACAAGATAAACCTTACTTTGCCCCTGTATCCGTATTCCAAAGCCGGGCAAGCTATCATCCCAATAAATAGGCCTTCCAGAATCGGAAAATTGAAGGGCATCAATAAATTTTTTCGTTAATTTTGGCATGGTTCCCTCTCTGAAAGGGTCAATTTTTGGTAAGCATATGGTAAGCACAAGGCACAAAAACAGGCCATATTTGATAAAACAGACTAAAACGATAAATAGCAGTAACTAACTGAAAAGTCAAGCGGAATATAAAGAAACAAAAGAAGGCCAAACAAGGCAAAAAGGGGCCTTTTATGATTCCTAATCCATGTGCCGCATGTTCGATTCATGCCGGGGGCACCAGTAAAATCAAGGGGTTGGCTCGAAAGGGTTAACCCCTTTTGCTTTCCCTTGCCGGGAAGGCTCTGGCCTTTTTGTGGAGAGTGTAATAAACATAAGTAAACCCCCGGCTCTGCCGGGGGACTCCCAAAGTTTGACAAT
>JASEHB010000541.1 GCA_030018745.1 Desulfatibacillaceae bacterium
AAACTGGGAGGAGGCCTTAAAGATTCTGGAGCAGACCCTGCGCAGGGCCATTGAGCATGGATTTGGCGCAGAGGAGGTGGACAGGGCAAAAAGAAACGCCCTGGCCTCCCTTCAGGCAGCAGCCCTTGCCGCCCCCACCCGCAACAGCACAAGCCTTGCCATGCAGATAATAAGCCATATCAACGATGAGCGGGTTTTCTTGAGTCCTGCCCAGCAGCTTGAGCTTCTTGCCCCCATGATAGAGGCTGCCACACCCCAAATCCTGCACAGGGTTTTTGCCTCCCTCTGGGACAGGGATCACCGGCTTGTGCAGGTTACGGGAAATGCCTTGCTGGAGGCCGACAAGCCTGACGAGCTTATCCGTAATGTTTTTTTGCAATCTGTTGCCCAGAAGGTGGAACCCTTGCAGGAAGAAAAGGCCCCGGATTTTCCCTTTCTGCCTGCCCCGGAGCAACCCGGAGCAATATCAAGCCAGGAAACCTTTGAATCCATTGGCGTTGAAAGGGTGATTTTTGAAAACTCCCTGGTCCTGAACACAAAAAAAACCGATTTCAAAGCAAATGAAATTCTTTTTTCCCTGGCCTTTGGCCGGGGGGCTGCCTCCCAGCCCCTGGACAAGCCGGGCTTGGCCGAGCTTGCCCCGGCGGTCATCAATGATTCCGGAGTTGGCCCTCTTACGCGCCAGGGCCTTGCAAGGGCGCTTGCTGGAACCACCGCGTCCCTTTCCTTTTCTGTTAACCAGGATTCCTTTGCTTTTTCCGGCAGTGCGCAACCCCAGGAAATGGAGCTTGTTTTCCAGCTCTTGCAGGCGCATCTGACGGCCCCGGCCTTGCGGCAGGAGGCCCTTGACAGGGCCATGGAGCAATTTGCCCAGACATACCGGGAGCTTGCCCACACAGTGGATGGGGCCTTGCGCATGAAAGGGCCACGGTTTCTGGCTGGCGGGGACCCGCGCTTCGGCCTGCCGGAAAAAGAGGAGTTTTTTGCCCTTACTTTGGAGGACATCCGCACCTGGATAGGCCGGGCCATTGAAAATGAGCCGTTAGAGCTTTCCGTGGTGGGGGATATTGACCCGCAACAAATTGTGGAGCTTTGCGCCCTTTATCTTGGCAGCCTGACGCCCCGGCAGGAGAAGCCCCTTGTTCAGGACAAGCCGGTGAGAATCCCCTCCGGCCAGACCCTGCTTCTGACGGTTCCCACAGTAATGGACAAGGCTGTGGTTCTGGCGGCCTTTCCCACAGAGGATATCTGGAACATTGGCCGGACCCGGCGGCTGGCTGTTCTGGGCGATGTTTTTTCCGAGCGCCTGCGCGAAAGGATGCGCGAATCTCTTGGCATAACCTACTCGCCCCAAGCCTGGAATCAGCCTTCGCGGGCCTTTGGCGGATACGGCTCCATGCGGGCCCATGTTGTGGTGGATGCCTCGCTGGCCAAGGCCGTCCAGGGTGAAATTTTAAACATTGCCGACCAGCTTGCGCAGGGAGGGGTTTTGGAAGATGAGCTTGCAAGGGCGCTGACGCCTTCCGTGACCCATATCCGTGAGCTTTTGCGGCAAAACCGCTACTGGCTTGGCACGGTGCTTTCCCTTTCAAGCCGCCACCCGGAGCAGCTTTACTGGTCAACCAACATTCTGGATGATTACCGGTCCATCAGCGTGGAGGAGGTGTCCGCCCTGGCTGCGAAATACCTTAAGCCAGGCCTTGCCGCAGTTGTGCTGGCAATGCCGGAATCAGCAGCAGGGACAAGGGAAGAAACAAAAGACTGAAGCAGGCGGATTTTATCCGAAAAGGCTTGTAAGCCTTTTGTGCCGCCAGGCAAAAACGGCTTTTACAAGGGCCTGCTGCAAAGGCCCTGCAAGGGAAAGGCGGGAAACAAAGCGGACCCTGTCTGTTACACGGCAGCCGCTGCCAGCATCCTCCAGGGTGCGGATATGCTCCCAAAAGGACTGGGTGAGCATGGAGGAGCGCTCCACAAAGCGCACGCCCGGCTCTATTTCCGCAAGGGTCACATCATCATATTCCACGGGCAGAAGCCCGAAAAGCAGAATCCAGCTCCGGCAGAGCTTTTGGCCCAGGGGTACGGTTTGGGGCGTAAGCTTTTCAACACTTTTGGGAAAGGTCATTTTCAAAAAGGGGAAAAACTCCCTGTTCAAAAGCGCGGGGGTGCTTATATGCTCCCACAGGGCGGCCCTTGGCGCAGCAACTATTGAGCTGATGAAAACTTCGCGGGTTGTTGCCATTGCTTTTGCCCTGTTAAGGCAGGCTACCTGCCTTCAAAAAAAGGGCTGCGG
>JASEHB010000542.1 GCA_030018745.1 Desulfatibacillaceae bacterium
CTTATTGTCCATCATCCACAATAACGCAGTTTTTGCCGGAGTTTTTGCATCTGTAAAGAAGGGCGTCTGCACGGGCGAAAATTGAGTCTGCCGTGTCATCGCTGCGGCAGAGTGCGCCGCCAACAGAAATGGTTATATTGAGGTTTACCTGTTCAATAGGGGTTATGGATGCCTCCACAAGCGCCCTGTATCGCTCACCCACCTGCTTGAGGGCCTGGGGGCTGTCTGCTGCAACCAGGGCAAGGAACTCATCTCCCCCCCAGCGGCCCACTATATCAAAAGAGCGGATGGAGTTTGCCAGGGTGAGGGCGACTGTTTTGAGCATCCTGTCCCCTGCGGTGTGCCCTGCGCTGTCGTTTACAGCCTTGAAGCCGTCCAGATCCATCATAAGAAGGCCAAAGGGGATATCAAGGCGCCCAAAGCGGTTTATGGCCGCATCAATCTGGGTTTCCAGAAAGCGCCTGTTGGGAAGCCGGGTCAGAGGGTCAACAAGGGCAATCTTCTCCAGGTCGGCAATGCGCTGCATGGCGGATTGGGCTTCAGGGTGGTCGTTGAAAATCTCCACAGCGCCTATAACCCTGCCATACTCGTCCCTTAAAGGCCTTGTTCGCAGCCTGACCGAAATCCTGTGGCCTTTTTTGTGGCGCGCAAAAACAACCTCATCCCTTTCGCTGCCGTCAATAAGGGAATTATTCAATGGGCAGGCTTCCCCGCAAAGGCTTTTGCCGGAGGCATCGGTGTGGACAAGTATGTTGTCGGCGCACGAGCTTCCCAAAACCTCATGGGCCAAAAAACCTGTTATGCGCTCGGCCCCCTTGCTCCAGAAGCGGATTTTCCTTGAGGAATCAACAATATAAATGCCATCAAAAAGGGAGTTTAAAATGTATGAGTCAAGCAGGGGGTTTTCAAGATTCACGGTTGGCGTCCTTATGGACCTTATATGCAAGGGATTGCTGCATAAAGGCGGTTGCAACACCCCTTTTTAGCGGTTTCCCGGCAAAGCTAGTTATTGCTGCACTCTTTTTTGGACTGCTCAAAGATTCCTCCGCGCCGGAGAAAGGAGCGATATTCCTTTTCATGATTTTTCAAAATGAAATTGAGATATTCTATGTTTTTATCCATGGCCTGGGCATAAAGATCTGCATCCACACCCCAGCGGGCGGCAAAATGGCTGCGGGAAAATTTGCAGACGCCCTCAAGCTCGGTTGTCAGGCGCTTTTTGGTGGCAGCGTAAAACGCGCTTGTCTTGCTCATCAGGTCAAGCTCGTCCTTAAAGCCGCTCACCCCGGCCTCCTCAAACTCCCGGTAAAGGAATGTCAGTTTCTCCAGGTAGGTCCGGGCCGCAATCTGGCCCAAAAGATCCGCTGTGGCAAGAATACGGCCCAACAGGGCATGCTCCTTTGATTCGAACTTTATGCCTGGAATGGTAACATCCAGGCCCGTGCATTTCACGCAGCGGCGGCAAAGCTCAAAATCTTCAAAGGCAAGGCCCTTTTTTGCAAAGTAGCGATCCATGAAGTCAATGCTCCGGCTCACATGAACAAGGGTGTATGCCCCTCCGGTCTGCTCCGGGCTGTCATTTTCCTCCTGAATGTAGCCCGTATCGTGCATAAGGGCTGTGACCAGACCCAGAACCACCTCGCGCCGGGTGAAGCTCACCCCCTGCACAACAGCCCCGTGCATGAGACGGGCCATTGCAAGGTAGCAGTCGGTTGTGTGCTGGAAATCGTGAAACCGGGTGTTGCAGGAGCGGAAGCTTGGGTAGCGCCCTTCAAAAAGGGCGAAAATGTCCTTATAAACAGTGTTTACAAGGTCAAGATCCAGATCCTTGTAAATAAGCCGCGCTATATGGCCCACCTCCCCGTGAACCGCATCCGGGTCGTGCATGGGAACCAAATCCGCCAGCTTCACCTGGCTGGCCCGGAATTGACCCGGCAATTGGGAATTTTTCTTCATGGAATGCTCATAACGCAGGTGCGCGGCTACAATATGGAAATTTGTTCTTCCATAAAAATTCTTATTTTATGCCAATAGAAACTTAACAGCGAGGCAACTCGGATGTCAAGGATTGCAACCAGGGCAACCGCATTTGGAAAAAGAATAAAACCACAAACGGGCAGAACGGTTTGAAGGGTTGAAAATTTAAGGCTTGCGCGCGCAGTTGAAACGCCGATGGCGGCCTTTTGCGGGGATTGCTGCTTTTGCAGGCGAGGCGATAAATTGGCCGCTTTGTCTTTTTTTTCGTGCTTTTCGTGTTTTTCGTGGCTGATAATTGCTGTTTTCTTCTTCA
>JASEHB010000543.1 GCA_030018745.1 Desulfatibacillaceae bacterium
GAAAAAATGGATCTGACAATCTATGATCTTATGATGAGGCTGCGGGCAGACACTTCTGCAAACAGTGAAATAGTCATTGTCAACATTGACGAGGATTCCCTTGAAGCTTTAGGCCGCTGGCCGTGGCCGCGGGCGCATCTTGCTTACGGCATAGAAAAAATCGCTGCCTCCGCCCCCAGGGTGATAGGCCTTTCGGTTATTTTTGCAGAGCCGGAAAAAAGCGAAGGCCTAATCCAGATGGAGCGGGTTTCAAGAATTCTTGAGTCAAGCGGCCTTGCGGAAAATCCCCAGCTTGGCCCCTTGCATGAGGCAATCAGCCAGGCTCGCATGGAGCTTGACAATGACGCCCGCTTTGCTGCCGCCCTTTCCGTTGCTGGCAGTGTCGTGCTCCCCGTGTTTTTCAAGCATAGCGCCTTTGCAGCAGAAAGCCGCGGAACTGCGCCTGCGGCCCTTTCCGCCCAGGCTTTTGGGGGAAGGGATGATTCTTCCGGTGGCTGGTGGCCCGTGGCTGATCAGGCCACCCTGCCCATTGAGGCCTTCATGGAGGCGGCAGGCGGGCTTGGGCATATCAATTTTTCTTCGGACATTGACGGCACGGTTCGCAGGGAATGGCTCTTTTACGAGTACGAGGGCCTTCTTATACCCAGTTACACGGTGAAACTTCTTCAAAAATATTTGAATGTGAGCGCAGAAAAGACCTTTGCAGTGCCGGGCAAGTATGTTGAAATAGGCGGCCTTTCCATTCCCACAAGCCGCGATTCCCGGCTGTTTGTGAGCTTCAAGGGGCCTTTCAACACCTTTAGGGGTGTCAGCTTTGCCGATGTGATAAATGACAAGGTTCCGGCCTCGGTTTTTAAAGACAAGATTGTGATTGTGGCCCCTTCGGCTGCTGGTATTGGGATGCTCATGCCTACACCTGTGGGAAATCTTCCCCAGGGCGAGTTTGCGGCAAATGCCATCTGGACCATGCAGAGCGGGCGGTTCATTTCCCAGCCCGGATGGACAGGCCTTGTGCGGATTCTGCTCATGATAGGCATAGGGCTTTTAATCGTGCTGGTTTTTCCGCGCATAAAGGCCGGGCCTGCTGCCGGCCTGTTTGGGGGCATTCTTGTTGTTCTGGCGGCAGGGCCTGCCTGGCTGTTTGCTTCAGGCGTCTGGTTTTCCACCACATACGCTCTTTTGCTGCTCATTGCAGGCTACATAGGTGTCGTGACCATAGGGTACCTGGTCACGGAAACAGGCAAGGAAAAGGCGGAAGGCGAGTCTGCCGAGACAAACCGTATGCTTGGCGTGAGCTTTCAGAGCCAGGGTATGCTGGACATGGCCTTTGAAAAGTTCCGGCGCTGCCCGGTGGATCAGGAGATGAAGGGCCTGCTCTACAACCTGGGCCTGGATTACGAGCGCAAGCGCCAGCTCAACAAGGCCGCAATGGTCTATGAGTACATTGAGGAAACCGACCCCAAGTACAAGGATGTGGCCACCCGCAAGACCCGGCTCATGCAGGCCTCGGAAACAATGGTTTTCGGCCAGGGAATGTTTGGCGGAACAGGCGATGGAGCGATTATTACCGATGGCGTTGACACCAAACCCACCCTTGGCCGCTATGAAATTGTAAAGCAGCTTGGCAAGGGCGCAATGGGCGTGGTTTACCTGGGCCAGGACCCGCGCATAAACCGCACAACCGCCATAAAAACCATCCGCTTTACAGATGACTTTGAGGAAGAGCAGGCCGCTGAAATGAAAAAGAAGTTCTTCCGGGAGGCAGAATCAGCCGGAACCCTTGCTCATCCGCACATTGTCACAATTTACGATGCAGGCGAGGAGCAGGAGCTTGCCTACATTGCAATGGAATACCTTGAGGGCGAGGACCTGGAAAAATACATAAAGCCCGAAAACCTGCTTTCCCAGCGCAAGGTTGTGGGCTACATGGCAGACATTGCAGACGCACTCGATTACGCTCATTCAAAGGGTGTTGTCCACCGGGACATAAAGCCTGCCAATGTCATGCTTCTAAAATCGGGAATTGTGAAGGTCACAGACTTTGGCATTGCCAGAATTCAGGCCAGCTCTCAGACTGCAACGGGCGTTGTGAAGGGCACTCCCTATTACATGAGCCCGGAGCAGATTACAGGCGAAAAGGTGGACGGCAGGACGGACATCTTTTCCCTTGGGGTGATGACCTACCAGTTGCTCACCGGCAAGCTGCCCTTCACAGGGGATACCATTGCCGCCCTGATGCACCAGATAATGAATGTGAAGCACCCGGACCCGCGGGAATACA
>JASEHB010000544.1 GCA_030018745.1 Desulfatibacillaceae bacterium
GGTTTCAGGCCTGGCTCAAGGATTTGAGAAAACGCTCCTACATCAAGATAATCCGTTGATGAGCATGGCAAAAGACAGGCCGGGCATGGAGCCTGCCGCAACGGCTCACGGGCCTTCCTTTGGGGCCGAGCTGGGCGGAAGACGCAAGGAGCTTGGCCTTGATCTGCAAGAATTGGGCGCCATAACGCGCATAAAACCAAAAATACTGGAAGACCTGGAAGCCAATAAGCCCATTGGCCATCTTCCGGATGTTTTTGTCCGGGGCTTTGTTCGCTCCTATGCCCAGGCTCTGGGGCTTGACCCCTGGAAGGTGCTGGCCCTTTACGATGAACACCAGTTGCTTGCCGCCAGTCAAAATACCGCGCTTTGGCGCAGGCGCAAGGCAAAAAACAGGCTGCGCCGCCTGTTGCTGTTTTTCTGTGTGGCTCTTGCCGCAGGCCTGGCAGGGGCAATGCTGGTGCTGCCAAAAGAATCGGGTTCTGCTGTTGAGCCGGATGCTTCGGTAAAACAAGCAGATGAATCAATCCGGCGCGTGGCGCTGCCCCGGCCTTCTGCTGCTGAAACAGCAGTCCGCGTGCTGGAAGTTACCGCGCTGGCAACAACGCGGTTAAAGGTCATTGCCGATGATCTGGCTCCCAAAACCCATGAGCTTGTTGCCGGAGACAGGCTTGTGCTTGAGGCAAACGAGCGCTTCAATCTGCTGATAGACAGCGCCGGCGCGGTTCAACTCATTTTTGACGGCGAACCTGTTCCTGTTAATGCAAGAGCGGGCATGGCCGTCAACATAAGGCTTCCTTAAAGGCTTATTATGCCCGGAGACCGCACATCAATACTGGTGGAAACCACCAGACGGCTTTTGCGCAGAGGGGCTACGGCCAACCTGCGAAAAATGATAAACAAATCCCATGCTGCCGATATCTCTGCGCTTTTCCGGCACCTTTCCGCTTCTCACCAGGGCTTTTTGTTTGCCATGATAGACTCGCCCGAAACACGGGGCCTGGTTTTGAGCGAGCTTGATGAAAGCGCCATGAAGCGCATCGCAGAGCAGATGCCGATTTCCGAAATGGTTGAGGCCCTGCATGACCTGCCCAATGATGATGTGGCCGACATCATCGGGCGCCTGCCTGCCGAGCAGGCCGAGGCCATCCTCCAGGCCATGAATGACGATGAATCCCAAGAGGTTGAAGGCCTTTTGGGCTACGATGACGAAACTGCCGGCGGCATCATGACCCCGGAGTTCGTTGCTGTCAGCCAGGACTCCACAGCCCAGGAGAGCATTGAAAGCCTGCGCAAGGAGCATCTGGATGTTGAGATGCCCTTCTACCTTTATGTAGTGGATGAAAATGGCCGCCTTGTGGGCGTAAGCTCTCTTCGCCAGCTTGTTCTTGAATCGCCGGAGCGGCCCATCAAGGAGTTCATGAACACGGACATTGTTTCCGTGCGAACGGATATGGACCAGGAGGAGGTGGCCCGCCTGGTGGCCCGCTACGATATCCTTGCTGTTCCGGTTGTGGATTCGGACAATGTTTTAAAGGGCATTGTAACGGTGGACGATGTCATTGACATCATAAGGGAGGAGGCCACCGAGGACATCTTCAAAATGGCGGGCGTGGGCGATGAGTTTGTGGAGAACCAGACCGTCATGCGAAGCGCCCGCATCCGCCTGCCCTGGCTTTTTGCAAGCTGGATAGGTGGCATGATGGCGGCTATTGTGGTGGGCGGCTTTGCAGAAACTCTTGAAAAAGTGGCTTATCTGGCAGCATTCATGCCTGTCATTGCAGGCATGGGGGGAAATGTGGGAACCCAGTCCTCCACAATTGTCGTGCGGGGGCTTGCAATGGGCCGTATACACCTGGCAGATCTCTGGAAGGTTGTGGGCAAGCAGCTTGCTGTTGGCGTAATACTGGGGGCTTTCTACGGCCTGCTGGTGGGGGCCGTGGCAAAGGTTTCATTCGGTCAGGCCAACATGGCCATTGCTGTTGCTTTGGGTATGCTTGCATCCATGTCCATAGCCTCTCTCATGGGCAGCCTTTTCCCCCTTGTTTTCACCCGTCTGCAAATTGATCCGGCGGTTGCCACAGGCCCCTTTGTTACCACAGCGACAGATGTTGTTAGCGTTTTCTTCTATTTTTCCATAGCCACTGCACTTCTTGGCCTTTAAAATCATGGGGCTTGTAACCACTCATGCGATTCCCATCAAGGCGGTTGCCTACGGCGAAGCGGATCTTATCGTCACCTTCCTCACCCGTGCAGAAGGGCGGGTGACCTGCATTG
>JASEHB010000545.1 GCA_030018745.1 Desulfatibacillaceae bacterium
TGGCACTGGGGGCATGAGTCTGAAGAAGCTTACCATGAGTTAGTCACCCAAGGGCAAAAGAAACTTGCAGATTTGATGCATGCTATGAGGTCTTTTCTTGGCACCAATGATATGATGGCTTATCTTACTATGATGGCCATAAGGCTGGTCGAGATGCGTCGCGTGTTGAAATCAACAGGAAGCATATATCTGCATTGTGATCCCAAAGCAAGTCATTACCTTAAACTTTTTCTGGATGCAATATTTGGATATAAAAATTTTCTTAATGAAATTGTATGGTGTTATAGACAGGGCGGCCGTGGCAATAGAGTATTTCCCCGTAAACATGATATAATTTTTTGGTATTCAAAGGGTGTCAACTATTATTTTGATCCAGACAATATCCGTATACCTTATCATGGAACAGGTGGATATGTTTCTACAGGGCGAAATATTGTTGGGGGCAAAGAATACTGGCTGAACCCAAAAGGCAAAATTCCCGAAGACTGGTGGGATATTCCTGCGTTAACCCCAACAGATAAAGAACGATTAGGTTATCCAACCCAAAAACCGGAATCTCTTCTTGAGCGAATTATTTATAGCAGTAGTAAAGAGGGTGATGTTGTAATGGATCCTTTTTGTGGGTGTGGAACAACACTCTCTGTGTCGGAAAGACTTAACCGCAAATGGATAGGGATAGACATCACCCATCTAGCTATAACCCTTATGAAACACCGCTTGGAAGATACTTTTGGTTTTGAGATGGCACCTTATGATGTTATGGGAGATCCGAAGGATATTTCTGGGGCAAAGGCTCTGGCTGAACATGACAGATATCAATTTGAATGGTGGGCGCTGGGCAAGGTTTCTGCAAGGCCAGCTCAAGACAAGAAAAAGGGCGCTGATAGCGGCGTGGATGGATACCTTTATTTTTTGGATGACAATAGCGGACAACCCAAAAAAATAATTATTCAAGTGAAAAGTGGAAATGTAAAGCGAGGTGACATCGCCACCCTAAAGGGTGATATGGAAAGAGAAAAAGCAGTAATAGGTGCTTTTCTAACACTATCTGAACCAACACGGCCCATGAAGGAGGAGGCTGCGGCGGCGGGAATTTATACATCTAAACACTTTTTACGCAAACGATATCCCAAGCTGCAGATTCTTACAATTGAAGATATACTGGACGGGAAGCAAATAGAATTCCCTAGAGTTGCAGCGGAAATTACCTTCAAGAAGGCTGTACGCAAGCGAAAGAAAAAAGAAGAACAAGACCAGATAGAATTTTAGCTGAACAAGGACCATTGTTGCCACAATTTTGATATGAAAAAATGGGCATAACAGCTTGCGGCGTGAATGTTTTTTACAAGGATACGGGCGTTGGCCCGCCCGCCCTTTTTCTGCATGGCAACCCGGATACTGCTGACCTGTGGGACCCGCTCATCGGCAGGGTGCGCCACGCTGCCCGCTGCCTTGCCCCGGATCTGCCCGGTTTCGGGCGCTCTGCCGCCCCGCCTTCCTTTGACTGCTCCCTCGATTCAATGGCGGAATTTGTTGATGCCTTCATTGTGCAGGCAGGGGTGAGCCAGCCGCTTCACCTTGTGGTTCACGATTTTGGCGGGCCATACGGCCTGGCCTTTGCTGTGAAATATCCGGAAAAAATAAAATCCCTGTGCGTGATTAACACCATATTCCAGGCCGACTATCGCTGGCATTTCTGGGCGCGGGTCTGGCGTACCCCTGTTCTGGGCGAGCTTTCAATGAAGCTATTGAACAGGCGGCTTTTTGTGGCAGAGCTTAAACGCGGCTCGTGCAGGCTGGACAAAAATACCATGCGGGCAATGTATGAGGTCATAACCCCTGCCACAAGACAGATGATTTTGAAACTTTACAGGGCCACAGACCCGGAAAACTGCAAGGGCTGGGAGGAAAAACTGGTCAGCCTGGCGCAGGAGCGCCCCTCCCTTGTTCTTTGGGGGGCAAATGACCCCTACCTGCCAAAGAGCCTTGCCGGGCGCTTTGGAGCGGGCAAGGTGGTTTTTGTGCCCGGCTGCGGCCACTGGACTCCAAGGGAGGCGCCGGAGCTTGTGAGCAGGCATCTGCTTGAACTCTGGCGCAGGGCCAGTAGTATTTAACCACAAACAAAAAGGGGCTGTTTGGGAGTTTAAAATTTTAGGCTTGTTGGCTCAATTGGAAAACCATTGACGACCTTTTGTGTGGATTACCGTGTTTTTCGTGGCTGATAATTGCTGTTTTCTTTTTCATTTCCAAAGACCCTGC
>JASEHB010000546.1 GCA_030018745.1 Desulfatibacillaceae bacterium
CTGCAAAAAACACAGGCGCCAAAACCGCCTGTTCAAATTGCCGTTGCCTGCGCCCTTACAAAGGGCGACAGGGCCGATACAATTGTGAGAATGCTCACCGAGCTTGGGGCGATGCAGATAATCTTTTTCGAGTCCGCCCTGTGCGTGAGGGAGGTTTTGCCCCAGAAGATTGACAAAAAAATATTCCGCTGGAAAAAAATAGCCATTGAATCAGTTAAGCAGTGCAGACGCCCGGAAATTCCGCAAATAGGCCCGGTGGCCGACTTTGCCGGGCTGCTGGAGCTTTCGCAGGCTTTTGATTATAAGGTCGCCTTCTGGGAAAAAAGGGCAGGGGATTCGGACAGCCTTAAAAAACTGCCGGAACTTGAAAGGACGGGCAAAATCCTGGCGCTAATCGGCCCGGAAGGGGGTTTTACAGACGATGAGGCAGCCGCCCTTGCTGCACAGGGGTTTGTGCTGGCCGGACTGGGGCCTCGCATATTGAGGGCGGATACAGCCGCGGTTGCAGGGATTGTCCTTCTGCAAAGCCTGTTTGGAGACATGGCGCAGGCTTAACAGCCTGGGCCAAGGGCAAAAAAGCCTCTTTCCCCAGACCTTTCCCCAGGCAGGGAACAATCATGGGAAAAGGGCCTTTGGCCTGCATTCGGGCCTTTGTTTAAGATACTCTCCAAAAAAGGCTTGACAAGAAGGCGCTTTATCCCTAAATGCACAGGCAAGCTTTGGTTGGGCCGAGGTAGCTCAGTCGGTAGAGCAGGGGACTGAAAATCCCCGTGTCGGCAGTTCGATTCTGTCCCTCGGCACCAGTAAAAACAAGGGGTTACAGGTTAAGGCCTGTAACCCTTTTTGTTTTAGGTAACGCATATGGTAAGCACCAGGAAAAATTTTTTGCCCTGCAAAAGAAAAAGGGCCTCGCCTTGGCTAAAGACGCGGCCCTTTTTAACAGCAGGGTGTAACAGGCTCAACTTATTTTAAAACAGGGTTTAGTACCTTCCTGCCAAAAAGTTGTTATAGGCAATGTACCACAGGTTGATGTCCATTGAGGTTATGACCCCGTCCCTGTTCATGTCGGCCTCGGCAATATATTTGGGCTGGCCGAGCCTGGACCCCATGATGGCGCGGATGATGCGCAGGTCATCTGACGCAACCCTGCCGTCGCCGTTTACATCTCCGGGTATTGGGGGAATTTCGGTTGTGAAGGAGAAGGGGTCTGCCCAGCCGGATTCCAGACCTGCCACGGTATCCAGATACTTAACCCTCCACCAGTGGACTGTGTTGCCCTGAAGGGTAAGGGCCGGGTCGGCAAAATTCCTTAACTGGGCGTTTGTTGCATCCAGCACCAGGTCAGCAGGGGCAAAGGTGTCTGAAGTGCTTATCTGCCAATGGCTGGCATTGTGGGCAAAGCCTGGGGGCAGAAGCCCTGGGCCTATTTCCGCAGCCTCAAGGGCAGGGCTGACGCTCACTGCAACAGCGCCGTTTGCAGGTGTAAGCAGCACGGGCTTGGGCAGGTAGGTGCCAGTTGCATCAACCGTTGCATTTGCAAGCACGCCGACAACCTGCACGCCAGGGGTTTCCCATCCGGCCAGATCGTTGAAGTGTATGCCATAGGAATCCACATTCAGGAGCACCACATCCCCGCTGTTGCGCGCAGGGACCGGCTCGTCCACAAAGCCCCACAGTGCGCCGTCCAGGCGGGCGGCTTCCGGCTCAATGGTCACGCGCAAAAACCCTGTCTGTCTTACATAAACTCCAGTGTCATTGGTGGTAATGCCCTCTTGAATTTCAACATTCCGGGCTGCTGGCGTGTCCCACCCATAGATGTCCTTGAATTCAAGCAGGTAATCGCCGATCTGCATATCAATTAGAATGTCGCCGGAATTGTACCAGGTTGTGCCGCTGTCAATGGTCCACTGGGCACCTGCAGCAACAGCTTCTGCTGGATCAATGGCAACCTGCAGGGAGCCGACCTTGAGCACATAAGTGCCTTCCGTGGTAACGCTGCCGCCATTGGGACACAATATATCAATCGCTGCCGGGCGTGTCCAGCCAGGCACATTGCTAAACTGAACATTAAGGCCTTTGGCGTCTGAACCGCCCCAGTTAAGGGTTTGGGAGCCGCCGGAGTTTGTCCAGGCTGTCCAGCCGCCGCCGGGTCCGTCAACTTTGGCCCTCCACTGTGCGCCCTGTGCATTGACTTCCGGGGGCTGAATGGTAACTGAAATGGTGCCGCTGCCGTCATGGACGCTGGGAATGATG
>JASEHB010000027.1 GCA_030018745.1 Desulfatibacillaceae bacterium
CATTTTTTTTGCATCCCGCCAGTTGTCGTAGATGCGCCTGGAGTGGTCGCAACCGTTTTGCACAATGGCTCCGGCCAGAAAATCGTATTCCCCGGAAAGAATCTGGTCAAAGCAGCGGCGCACAAATGAGCAGTTTATGGCCGTGAAGTATGTATCGCCGCGGGCCGTGCCCGTGCTGCCCACAGCCCGCATCCGGTAGGGCACAAAACCTGCTGCATGAAGGATTTCTTCGGGCACATAGCTGCAAAAATAGCCCATCACCGGCTTTTTTTGCTCAATTGCCTTTTCAAGAAAGGGATTTTTTATGGCCCCTGCAATTTCCTGGAGTTGTTTTAAGGTAGTGCTCATGCCAGTTTATTGCTCCTAAAAAAGTTTGTCACCTGCTCCCTTATCAACTGGGAGGACGCCACCCGCTTGTCGAAAATATCCGTGTTCAGGAAAAGGGCGGGAAGCCCTGATTTCTGGCACTGATCCCGGATGAGCTTCATGGCCGCCCACCCGCCCTTGCAGCCCTGATGGCGGACAAAGATAAAGCAGTCCGGAGAGTATTCCTCAATGAGGCGGTTTAGCTCCTGGGTGTAGAATTCAGCCGGGCCGTGGCACTGCCGGGCCATTGTGACAGACATATGGGTCTTGGCCAGGTCGCGAATCATGTTTTGGTTTGTGGATGTATCTATCTGGAACTGCTGAATCCTGCCGATGAAATCCGCCACCACAACGGCCCCGAACTCCTTTTCCATCCAGGGGTGCAGAATTTCAAACACCACCGGCACATCGTACCAGATGACCCTTATCTTTTCCTCCTTTAAATAGCCCTTGCCCTTCTCAAACCGCTTTTTGGCGTTTGCGTGCATAATTTTGGCATACTGCTCGCCGGAAGGGGAACCAAAGCAGGCCATGCGGCCAAGCCAGTGAAACAGAAGGTGAAGGGATGAGGCAGGTGCAGGCATGGCCCGGCACATCTCGGAAATTTCCTGAAGATAGGCATTGGTGGCATTCACGGTTCGGCAGACCTGCCTCAACTTCTCCCAGTCCATCTTCTGGCCCGTGACCTTTTCCAGAAACCCGATAAGCTCATATATCTGGTCTGCATAGTAAAGGTATGAATCCTCATCCTTCCAGTAGGGTGTGTCCATGACAAACATGGGGGCATCCGTGAGCTTTTCCAGGGCCTGATAGCTGCTTACAACAGAATCGCAAGGATGCGAGCTTGTTATTATGGCGTCCGGCCTGGGGGATTCATTTAGCAGATAGCCGCCCACAGCGCATTTTGCAGCAGAGCAGTATTCCGGCGGAAGCCCTGCATTTTCAGCCTCCTCGATAATTTTCACCGCTGCATCCGTCCCCCCAAGGTGGCCGAGCACTGCAAGGGTTTCCGGGATGTAGGCGTTAACATCAAAGGCCCGCAGAATTTCGTTGCTTAAGTTCCATTCGCTCCAGATCATGGGCTTTTTGGGGCCGGAGGGGTTAACATAGGCTTCAAGATACTGGTAGAGGTCTTCCAGCAGAATGCCCACAGCCCTGTTGTCCTCCGGGGAAAAGCTGGTTCCGCCGGTAAGCATATAGGCAAAACGATAATCCTTGTTCCAGTTGTTTTCCTTCAGCAGGAGGGGGTCCCCGAAAAGTTTTCTCAACCAGTAAACAGCGTTGGGATATTTGTACAGAGGCCGGGCGGCCTTTAAAAGGCGAAGGGCCTTTTTCGATATGGCGTATTCCTCAATGGCTGCCTCGCTCACGGCTCCTCCTTTTGTTGCATGGGGTTGAAATCTTTCAGCCTGCGGCAAGCTGCCGCTGCCCTGCGGATTCTGCAAGCTCGTTGTGTGCAAAAACAGCAGCCCCCAAAGCGCCCACTATTTGAGGATCAACAGCAAGGGGGGTGAATTTTATGCCCAAAAGCTTTTCAAGCTCGCTGACAACACCGGGGTTCTTGGAGACCCCGCCTGTTATGGCCGCCTTTTCGCGGATTTTTATGCTCCTTGCCAGGCTCGCCACCCGTTTGGCCACAGCCTGGTTTATGCCAAAGGCAATATCGGGAATCTTTTTTCCGGCATAGGAGTGGTAGAGGACCTCCATTTCCATGAAGATGCTGCATTTGTTGGTTATGGGAACTCCCCTCCTGGCCTTTTGGGAGAGCGCGCCCAACTGCCCCAACTCCACGCCCAGGGCCTTTGCAAGAATCTCAAGACAGCGGCCTGTGCCTGCCGCGCATTTGTCATTCATGGCAAAATCGCTGACCATGCCCGCATCATCAATGGAAATAACCTTGCAGTCCTGGCCGCCTATGTCCACAACCGTGCGGATTGCGGAATCCACAGTAAAGGCCCCCAGACCGTGGCAGGAAATTTCGCTTATGTTTTTCTTGGCAAAATCAATGGAATACCGGCCATAGCCGGTTGAGAAACAAAGGTCTATGTCCTTTAAGCAGAGCTTGGCCTCGTTAAGAGCCTCCTCCATGACCTGCCTGGCGGAAAGGGCTGCCGTGGCCCGCACCCCGATTATCTTTGAGGCGCATATCCTGCCGTCTTTTAAAATAACCGCCTCAGCAGTAAGGGAGCCAACATCGCATCCGGCTGCAATCACTTAAAAAACTCCTTGCAGGGTGAAGTTGCGGGGGAAGGGTTTTTGGGCTTTGGGATTTGGGTAGTTGAGAAAAAAGGGCTTCCCCACGGCCTTTTCCTTCAACCATAAATTATCCGGCGGCCATGCACCAGCAGGCAAGGCCCTTCCGGCGCAGGGAAGGCATTGCCTGCTTTGCGGAATTTTACCGGCCCCATGCCAGGATACCGGAAAAAGGCTACTGTTGATTATGCCAACCAGCCAGGGCAATGTCAAAAGGCCCGGTGCGCCTTGCCTGACAAAAATTAAGGCAGGCAGGCCCTCTAATGCGCCGTCAATTTATTTCTACTGATGGTCAATTTCTTTATAAAACATAACTTCCCCCTTTGGAAAGGAAAAAATTCTTTTGCAAAATATTTTCCTCATTTTTTTAAGGAAATTGAGCAAAAACCAATAGGTACCAGCAGACCTTCTGGAAAGATAATAACAGGAAAACAAGTGGTTGAATAAGGGAGGCGGGCTTCTTTCAATTATCTTATATTGCGGGATTTCTTTTTGCCTTGCGCATCAGTTTTTGTCCAGGGCTGCTTTTGCCATGTCAATATCAAGAGGCATGAGCTTCTGGGGATCTGCATAAAGGCTCAAAGCCTTTTGAGCACAGGCATCCACACATAGGCCGCAGCCCATGCACTGGGCTTTATCATAAAGGCGGCCTTCTTTTGTCATGCGCATGGCATCAAAGGGGCAGGCCTCCTGGCAGACGCCGCATTGTTGGCACAAATCCGGCTCGGCTTTTACCGAGTAGCCCGAATGGGCGTTCATGGAAAGGGCGGGATCAATTTTTTTGGCAACCCTTGTGGCAGCAAGGCTGGCGCAGCATTTTGGGCAGCAGTTGCAGATTACCCCTGTAACCCCGCCTGTGCCCACCTTTAAAAAGGCCTGCTGAATATGCCCTGAAGCACGCATGGCCTTTATTATATCCAGGGCCTGCTCTGAAGTTATCTGCCGGACATTGTTGTGGGCGCAGTGCTCCAGCCACAGGGGGGCAAAGTCCTCGCCCACTGCAATGCAGCAGCCTACCGGCTCGCATGGGGCTTTAGATGCCTTTTTGCAGGGGCAGTCCATCACTGCAATCAGGGAGGGGTTTTTTATGACAAGCTTGTTGGCGTATTTGTAAGGAATAATTCTTTTCTGGCTGTCATGGCCAAGCACCAGGTCTTCATTCAAAAAGAGGATTTTTTTTGCATCCTCAAAAGAAAGCACCTTGGAGTGGTACCTCTCAAAAACAGCCTTTGCAATGCCCCCCACAAAGGGCAACCCGGTAAAACGCTGCTCCACAAGGTTTATTGCCTTATAGGCCGCCTTTACATAGGGCGTGTAAAAAACAAAATAAACCCAGTTGTGCAGCGCCCTGTCCAGCCGCAGGCCGTGGCGTTTGAAAATGGCTTTTGTGGAAGGCTTCATTTATGCCCCCTGCATTTGAAGCCGTACAATTACATGCGCAAAAGCTGTTTTGCAAACTTAAAAAAGCTGCCGGTAACACGCAAGGCCCTGGCTTAAAAAAAACCGCCTCCTATTTTATCATGGGCTGCCAATCTGCGGACTTTCTGCCCATGTGGCGCACAACCTCGCCTTTTACAAGGTAAATGACTTCCTCGGCAACATTGGTTGCATGGTCTGCAATGCGCTCAAGGTGGCGGGCCACCAGCAGCAGGTTGATCCAGTAGTTCACCTGATGGGGATTTTCGGTAATGATTTTGGTTATTGCCCGAAAAGCCGCCCAGTACGCTGCATCCACCTGCTGGTCTGCCTGGAGAATCTTGTTGGCAAGGTTTGTATCCAGGTGCACCAGTGCATCAAGGCTTTGCTGGAGCATGGCAAGCACCTTGTCGCCCATTGCAGGCGCATCAAAAACCTCCTGGGTGCTGCCCCTGCTGCTCTGGGCCATTTCAAGAATCCGGTGGGCAATGTTGGCCGCCTCATCGCCTATGCGCTCAAGGTCGTTGTTTATCTTTATGACAACGGCAATGAAACGCAGATCCACGGCAACAGGCTGATAGAGGGCCAGGAGCTTTAGGCACTCCTCCTCAATCTCCACCTCCATCTCGTCAATCTCGTAATCGGAATCCATTATCCACTTGGCGCTCTTTTCATCCAGGCTTTCCACGGCGCGCACAGCGGTCTGGACCCTTCCCTCGGTGACAGCACCCAGGGCAAGAATGCTCTGCTTGAGCTTTTCCAGCTCCCTTTGCAGGTGCCGGACATTGGCAAAATTTCCTGAACCGGATTTTTCTGGCATGATTTTTTTACCCGAAGCGGCCTGTTATGTAGTCTTCGGTCTGTTTTTCCCGTGGCCGCGTGAAAAGGGTGTCAGTATCGCCCACCTCAATGAGCTTGCCCATATATAAAAAGGCCGTTATGTCGGAAACCCGTGCGGCCTGTTGCATACTGTGGGTCACTATTACAATGGTGTAGCGCTCTTTGAGCTGATGCATCAGCTCTTCGATTTTAAGCGTTGCAATGGGGTCCAGGGCAGAAGCCGGCTCGTCCATGAGCAGCACCTCCGGCTCCACAGCCAGCGCTCTTGCAATGCAAAGGCGCTGCTGCTGACCTCCCGAAAGCCCAAGCGCGCTGTCAAAAAGCCTGTCTTTCACCTCATCAAGCAGAGCGGCCCGCATAAGGGATTCCTCCACCCTTTCACGGATAAAGGCCTTTGATTTTACGCCATTGACCCGCAGGCCATAGGCCACATTTTCAAATATGGTTTTGGGAAAAGGGTTTGGCTTCTGGAAAACCATGCCCACCCTGCGCCGCAGGGCCACAACATCAATGCGGGCAGAGCAGATGTCCTGCCTGTCCAGAAAGATGGATCCTTGAGTCCGGCTGATGGGTATGAGATCATTCATGCGGTTGAAGCAGCGCAAAAGGGTGCTCTTGCCGCAGCCGGAAGGGCCGATGAGGGCTGTGACCTGGTTGGCGGGAATCTCCATGCTTATGTTGAACAGGGCCTGTGCCCTGCCATAGAAGAAGTCCAGAGATTCTATGCGGATTTTTGCGGAGTCCAAAGCCAAAAGACCTCCTCCTTTTATCGCTTCTTACGCAGATGCGTCCGATAAATAATGGCCACAAGGTTCATGCCCAGCACAAGGCTTATTAGCACAATGGCTGTGCCGTACTGCAAGGGCCGGGTCTGCTCAATGAATGTTCCGGCTGTGGCCAGCACATAAATATGGTAGGGAAGCGCCATAACCTGGTCAAAAACAGATTTTGGCAGATGCGGCGTAAAAAATACCGCTGCCGTGAACATGATGGGTGCGGTTTCGCCTGCTGCACGGGAAAGGCCAAGGATGCCTCCCGTAAGGACTCCGGGCAGGGCTGCGGGAAGAACCACCCGCCATGTGGTCTGCCACTTTGTGGCCCCAAGGCCCAGGCTGGCTTCCCTGTATGTGGAAGGCACGCTGCGCAGAGCCTCCTCTGTTGAACTTATGACTACAGGCAGAGTCAGCATTCCCAAAGTGAGAGAGCCGGCAAGTATGCTCACGCCCATGCCAAGATATATAACAAAAAACGCCAGGCCAAAAAGCCCGAAAACCACCGAAGGCACGCCTGCAAGGTTGTTTATGCCAAGGCGCACAATGCGAAGGAATTTGCCCGGTTTGGCATATTCGGAAAGATAAATGCCCGAAGCCACACCTATTGGGAAGGCAAAGAGCATGGCCCCAATGGCAAGGCTCACGGTGCCCACAATGCAGGGCAGAATGCCCCCTTGAGTCATGGACTGGCGGGGGGGCTGGGAAAGAAAGTCCCAGCTTATGGCCGAGTAGCCGTTTTTAACAAGAAAAAATATGAGAAGGCCAAGGGCCGAGGCATTGATTACAGCCGCCAGACGGAAAAGCCCGAAGGAAAACCCCTGGGTCACCATGCGCCGGGCAGCCATGGCCCTGCCAAGGGGACTGTCATGGAGGCCGGTCCCAATGGCTTTTTCTTTGGCTTTTTGAGCTGCCTTTGGCATATTACCGCTTTTTTCTGTCATCAATTTCAATCCTCGCAACAGCCTTGCTGCCCAACCCGGATAATTCGCGAGTTTGATTTATGTACTGACAAGGCTAAAGGGTGGCTGCCCCCACCTGCTTGTAGCGGTGGGAAATCTGATCCGCCACAATGTTGAAAGCCAGGGTGAAAAGAAAAAGGACTATGCCCGTTGCAAACAGGGCATAGTAGTGGTCGCCCCGGAAAGGGGCCTCGGCCATTTCCGCTGCTATGGAGGCAGGCATGGGCCTGACCGGGTCAAACAGCGAGCCGGGCATCATGGCTGCCCCGCCGGCCACCATTAAAACCACCATTGTTTCGCCCATTGCCCGGCTCATGCCCAAAATTACCGATGTGCTTATGCCCGAAAGCGCCGCAGGAAGGGTCACCCTGTGAATGGTCTCCCAATGGGTAGCCCCCAAAGCCAGGGAGGCCTCTTTGAGTTCCACCGGCACGCTGAAAATTGCATCCTCCGAAAGGCTGCATATTGTGGGCACGGACATGAAGGCCAGCATGAGGGAGGCGTTGAAAAGGTTAAGGCCCGTGGGAATGTTGAAAAGCTCCTGAATAAAGGGGGCTATAACCACCATGCCGAAAAAGCCGATGACCACCGATGGAATGGCTGCCAGAAGCTCCACAATTGGTTTTACTATTTCCCGCATACGGCTGGAGGCGATTTCTGCCAGATAGATGGCGGTCATCACTCCAAGGGGTATGGCAATGAAAGATGAGACTGTAGTGACAGCAATGGATGCAACAATGAGGGGGAAAATGCCAAAATCCGGCGGATCATAGGTGGGGTACCACAGCTTGCCGAAAATAAAGTCGCCAACAGAAACATGGGAAAAGATGGGCAGGCCTTCCATGAACAAAAAGATCATGATCATGGTCAACAGGGTAAGGGATGCCATGCCCACACACACAAAAAGCCACTGAATGCCCTTTTCCTTTATGTCGCGTTTTGCAGCCATTTGCCTTGCCTTAAAAATTTTGCCCAAAAATTAAACAGGAGAAACGCATCAAGGCCCAGATGCCCCGGAAGGAAAATCCCCTTTCCATAACCCGGCAGGCAGCCAAAAAACCGGCCCGGTATGCAAGGCAAATCAGTCAATTCCGGGGCAAAAAGCCTTCAGCGCTTTCTGCGATATATTTTGCGGCCTGTTTAAGGCCGGGAAGGCTGCCCCATCAAACCGGCAGGGGTGGAACAGCCTCCCGAACCTTATTTGCCGCCTTATTCAAAGCCCTTCTTGCTAGTACAAAGGAACAAAGCCAGCCTGCTTGACCAAGGGCTGGCCCTTTTCCGGGTGCAGGAGGTAGTTGATAAAATGCATGGTTTCGCCCTTTGGCCAGCCTGCTGTGAAAACAAAAAGCGCCCTGGCAATGGGGAAGGTTCCGTTCATGGCGGTCTCGGCAGAACCCACAACGCCTTCAACTGCAATCGCCTTTATGGCGGGGTTAAGGTAGCCGATGCCCACATAGCCGACGGCATTTTTGTTGGCAGCAACAGCCGTTGCCACTGCGCCGCTGCTTGCCAGAAGCTGTGCTCCAGGGAAAACACGCTCGCCCTTCAACACTATTTCCGACCAGCTTTCGTATGTTCCTGAAGATGTGTCACGGGAGATGACGACAATGGGGCGGTTGTCCCCGCCAAGCTCGCTCCAGTTTTTGAATTTGCCCAGATAAATGTCTTTAAGCTGGGCAAGGGTGAGGTTGGAAACAGGGTTTGAAGGATGCACAACCGGGGTAAGGGCGTCATAGGCAACTGCAAAGGGCACGGGGTAGCGGCCCTTGGCAACGGCTTGGTCAACTTCGCTTTGCTTGATAAAGCGCGATGAGTTGGCAATGTTTGTGGTGCCGTCAATAATTGCCTTTATGCCATTGCCCGAACCGCCGCCCGAAAGGGATATCCTTGTGTCGGGATAATCCTTCATGTACTGCTCGGCCACCACCTGTGTAATGGGCAGAACCGTTGTGGACCCGTTTATCTCCAGCATCCCCGCCAGGGCAGGGGCAGCAGCAATCAGGCTAAAAAGGGCAGCAACAAGCAGGACAAAACTTTTCTTCATGGTAAATCTCCCTGTTTTGAATTTAAAAACCCTTGTCGCACCGGCCTAAAAAAACAGCCGATGCAGTACGCTTTTTCACCAGCCTTTTTTTTGGGCCTCAAATGCGCGCAAGATGAATATGGAGGGCTATTGTTAGGAAAATATTAGGGCTGCATTAGAAGTGCATCATGGCAAAAATATTTTTATTGCAAGCATTATTTAATATATCAATATGTTGTATCCAAATTTGGAGTCTTGCCGCCATGTTTTGCGGCTTGGCAGGAGCTTTTTTTGTGCAGGGTTTTTGTTGCAGCAGGGAATTAAGCACCCGGCCACAAGGCCAAGCTGCCGGGAGTGCCTATTGCGGCTGGCCTTGTTCAGGGCAAAGGGGATTTTGTATCTATCTTTTTTGCGATGATTTTGGCTGCTGTCACTCCTTGAATCGGTAGCCCACACCGCGCACTGTTTCCACCAACTGGCCGTATTCGCCCATCTTCTTTCGCAGGCCTGCAATCTGCACATCCACAGCCCGCTCGGTTACGGGGTAGTCCTCGCCGTGGACGGCATCCACAATCTGGGAGCGGGTGAAAACCCAGCCGGGCCTGCGGGCCAGAAAGTGGAGGAGCTTGAACTCCGTGGAAGTGAGGAGAATCGTCTGGCTGCCCGCCTGAACCTCGTGGCGACCCGGATGTATGACAAGATCGTTAACTTGCAGCACTGAACTGTCCTGGGGCGGGCGCTCACGATGCCTGCGCAGCACGGCCCTTACCCTTGCCATTAAAACCTTTGGCGAAAAGGGCTTGGTAACATAGTCGTCCGCCCCCACTTCCAGGCCCGCGACCTCGTCAGACTCCTCGCCCTTGGCAGTGAGCATCAGAACCGGCGTGGCGGCGGTTTTGGCGTCCTGTTTCAGAAGGCGGGCCACATCCAGGCCCGAAAGGCCCGGCAGCATGAGATCCAGCACAACAAGGTCCGGGGCCTTGCTTCTGGCCTGGCGCAGGGCCTCCTCGCCGGAAGCGGCGCAAAGAACCTGGTAGCCTTCCCTGGAAAGGTTGTGACGCAGAAGTTCAAGAATATCCTCCTCGTCATCCACCACCAAAATCCGTTCCTTGGCCATGAGAGCTTTTCTCCGGTTTGTTGCACCTTGTCTGTTATTTAAAACCCGCCAAAGGGTAATGTACCCTTTAGTCTTCTAACTAGATGCAGACGATTGCCATGTCAATAAATTGTTGTATTCTAACAATTTTCTAACAAAATCCAAAAACAACCAAAACAATTCCGGCCAGCAAAGCATTGCATGAGGCCAACTGCAACAGGCTGACGCACTGTTAAAACAGACCGGCTTCAAGCTGTTTTTTGCCCTTACTGCCCTTATGCAGTTTCTTCCTGCCGGGCAGGCAGATGTATGGAAAAGACGCTTCCCCTGCCAAGCTCGCTTTGGGCTTTTACAAATCCGCCGTGGGCCTGGGCTATGTGCTTCACAATGGCAAGCCCCAGTCCTGTTCCCCCCATCTGGCGGCTCCTGGCTTTGTCCACCCTGTAAAAACGCTCAAAAACGCGGGGCAGGTGCTCGCTTGCAATGCCTATGCCCTGGTCTTCACAGCAGATTGTCGAATAACCCTCATCGCTGCCCGTGGAAAGGGTGATGATTGAGCCGGGGTTGCTGTATTTTATGGCATTGTCCAGCAGGTTCACCACGGCCTGCTCCACAAGGTTGCAGTCTGCAAAGGCCATCACCGGCTCTCCGGTGGCAAGGGTTATGGAGATTTGCTTTGCAGCCGCCTTTTGAAGACAGATGCTCCTTGCGGCCTGCACCACCTGGTTAAGGTTGCAGGGCTGCATGGACAGCTTTTTGCGGGCGTCCTCGTGCTCCATGCGCGAAAGGGCGAGAAGATCCTCCACAATGTTATTCAACCTGTCCACATGGCGCAGAACAATTTCAAGAAATCGCCCGGACTGATCCTTGTCCTCAAGCCCATCATTAACAAGCGTTTCCACAAACCCCTTGATGGCCGTAAGGGGTGTGCGTATTTCGTGGGAAACATTGGAAACAAAGTCCCGGCGCATATTTTCCAAAGACCGCAGGCGGGTGACATCATTTATTACAAGAAGCATTCCAAGCTGTGCGCCGTCAGAATCGTGAAGGGCCACATTGCGGGTGTGCAGAATTTTTGAAGAGCCGCCCATGTAAAGGGTTATGTCCGCCTCCTTGAAAACCCCGGACTCAAGGCCCTCCTGAACAAAGCGGGAAAAGTCTTTGTTTCTTGTCACGCTTTCCAGCAAAAGGCCGGTGAAAGCTGCGGGCTGGCGGCCAAAAAGGCGGGCCGCAGCCTGATTCATGCTGATGATAAGCCCTTTTTTATCCACGGCAATGACGCCTTCCATCATGCTGGAAAGCACGGCCTCCATCTCGTTTTTTTGCCGGGTTATGGTGCTTATGCGCTCAAAAAGCTGGGCCGCCATTTGGTTCATTGCAAGGGCAAGGCGGGCCAGCTCTTTAGGTGCGGGATGGGCCAGGCGCAGGGAAAAATCCCCCCTGGCATAGCGGGTTGCGCCACGGGTAAGGGCCTGAAGCGGGCGGGCGAGAAGGGTGGACACCATCATGCTTACCCCGGCGGCAAGCAGCAGGATGAAAAAAGCCCCCAGCAGGATTCGCCCGCTCATGGCCTTAAGGGCCTCATCAAGAGCTGTGACAGGAATTGCCATGCGGAGCACGCCGATCATGCCCCCTTCATGCTGAATGGGCAGAGCCACATAAACCATGTGCTTTTGCACGGTATTGCTGTAACGGGTGGAGACCCCTGTTCCGCCCTCCAGGGCTGCGGCCACCTCCGGCCTGGCAGCATGGTTGTCCATCTGCCAGCTTGCTTCCTGGGAGTCGCCAATAACCTTGCCGGAAAGGCTTATGAGGGTGATGCGGGTGGAGTGAAGCTGACCCAGCTTTCTCAACTGTGGGTCTGCCGAAAGGGGGCTGTCATCCATCAAAAAGGGTTTAAGCTCTTCTTCCAGAATTAAAGCCCTGGCCTTTAACATGTCGCGGGCCTGATCAATGTAATAATGCTTCATCACAGACCACGAGTACCAGGCCACGCCTGCAACGCAAAGCAGGGCGATAAGCAGGTAGGACCAAAACAGGAACCATGCCAGAGGCCTGTTTTTGCCGGAATGGCCTTCTTCTTTGCCTGCCTCCATTAAGTTCTCCTTTGCCCGTGCCAGCAGAATTCTCCATAACCAACAACTCTTATATTTTTAACATTTTAAACCAAAACAGGCAAAAAGCTAACAGCAGCCGGGAAGGTCTGGGGGTTGAGCAGTTTGCAGGTGCGGGAAGTCTTCAGATACAGAGGGCGATTTCTTCACAAAGTTTTGCAAGGCGTTTTTCTGAAACCTTTACAGGGGTTTTAAGCTCCTGGGCAAAGAGGGAGACCTTGAATTCCTCTATCATCCAGAAAAGCTCTTCAAGCTTTATGCGCAA
>JASEHB010000028.1 GCA_030018745.1 Desulfatibacillaceae bacterium
GGGTCTCGATGTACTATGAGTACACCTTCGTCCCGGCTCGCCCCGCAAGCCTTGCTCTCGTCTCCCTGGAACCGCCCTGTGCGCCGTTGCTTGAAAAGAAAAACCCGGGTGGGGTGGCCCCGGCAACTTGTTGCCGGGTGCGATAGCACAAGAGGCAAAAGGGCCAGATTCATAGGCGTGTAGCGTGTAGGTTGGGCTAGCAAATCCGGCCCGAAACATTGTCGGAGGTACTTTGCCTTGTTCCGGAATTTGCGTAGCCCAACAGATTCGTAGATTCGTAGCGGCTGTCACCCGCCAAAAAGATTTGAGCTTGCAGGAATATCTTTCCATGAGCAGGCCTGGGTTGCGGCCCGGCACACGGCTTTTGCCATAACCTCTGCTGCCAACATTCCCACAACGCTGACATCTGCCCTCACCTGGCCTGTTGCAAGGGTGAAGATCGTATCGCCGTCATACATGGTATGGGCCGGGCGCATTGCCCGCGCAAAGCCGTTGTGGGCCATTGACGAAACCTTTTTGGCCTGGGCCTTGGTAAAAATCGCGTTGGTGATGATAACCCCCAGGGTGGTGTTGCCGGCAAAAAGGTCGCTGCCTGCCAGATAAAGCTCAAGCATCTGCTGCCCAGTGTCTGCAAGGGATTTTTTGTCCGGCGCAAGAAGACCTGCAACCTTTTTGCCGGAGTCAGGATCAAGCACATCTCCAAGGCAGTTCACAGCCACAAGCGCCCCCACCATGAGGCCCTTTTCCTCCACGCAAAAGGCCCCAACGCCGGTTTTCATAGCCCTGTCCAGGCCCATAAGTTTGCCCACCGTGGCCCCTGCCCCGGCTCCCACACAACCTTCAAGGGCAAGCCCCCTCTTGCCTGCATTTTCGCAGGCAGCCGCGCCCATTGCCGCATCGGGCCGCACTGCAAAATCGCCTATCAACAGATCAAAAAGAACTGCCGAGCACACAATGGGAACCTTGGTAACACCCACATCAAAGCCTGTTCCCTTTTTTTCCAGCCAGTCTGCAACTCCGCAGGCTGCTGCAAGGCCAAATGCGCTGCCGCCTGCAAGCACCACGGCGTGAATCTTCTCCACAAGGTTTTCAGGCTTCAAAAGGTCTGTCTCGCGCGTACCCGGCGCGCCTCCCCGCACGGACACACCTGCTGCCGCCCCTTGAGGGCAAAGCACAACCGTGCAGCCGGTGGCGGCCTCGCTGTTATGGGCATGGCCTATGAGAATGCCATCAATGTCTGTAAGTTGAATTTCTTTCATTTTTTTCCCTGCGCTGGTTTTGCGGATTTTATGATTCCAGAACCTGATGCCAGATTTCGCGCACCCGGTTTCTGTGTTTGTCCAGGCTGGCATCGTTTACGATTGCCTTTTGCCCGGCCAGATTCAGGTGATGGGCCTTTGTGCGCAGGGCAAGGTATGCATCATTGAGGGCAAGGGCGTCCCTTTCGGGCAGAAGCCTTAATCCTGCAATGGTTTCAAGAAGCCGGACATTGTCTGTCCAACGGAGAAGCTCATGATGCTCCCTGGCCTTTAGCAGAACAAGGTATTGAACCAGAAACTCTATGTCCACCATGCCGCCTGCGCCCTGCTTGAGGTCAAATTCGCCGGGATTTTCCTCCAGAAGCTCCTTTTGCATTCTTTTGCGCATGGCAAGCACATCGTCACGCAGGGCGTCCGGCTCCCTTACCAGGGTGAGAATCTGGCTGCGGATTTCGTTAAAGCGCCTGCCCACAGCCGGGTCGCCCGCCACAGGCCGCGCCCGCACAAGGGCCTGATGCTCCCAGGTCCAGGCCTCGTTGTGCTGGTAGTCGGCAAAGCCCTGAATATGGCTGACCAGCACGCCGGCCTGACCGCTGGGCCGAAGGCGCATATCCGTGCTGTAAAGGATTCCTGCTGCCGTGGGGGTTGTGAGAATGTGGATTATCCTCTGGCCCAGGCGTGCAAAAAAGGTGGTTGAATCAAGAGGCTTTGTTCCATCCGTTGATGAATCCGGGCTGGCGCTGTGCAAAAATACAAGATCAAGATCCGAGTTGTAGGCAAGCTCAATACCCCCAAGCTTGCCAAGCCCTATGACGCAAAAACCTGTGCCGCACTCCGGCTCCTTTATGGAGCAGGGGGGAGCGCCGTGCCGGGCGGTCATATCGGCCCAGGCCACATCCACAACCTTTTCAAGCGCCACCTCCGCAATGTTTGTAAGGTGATCCGAAACCCGCATTATGTAGCAGGACCCGGTCACATCCGCCGCCGCAACCCTGAAAGCGTTAACCCTCTGAAAAACCCGAAGCTGATCCATTATCTGCTCAAGATCATCAGGGGCAACAGAATCCAGGCGCAGGGCCATAAGCTGCATAAGCTCAACCCTTGTGGGCGGAGTGTAAAGGGTGCGCGGGTCTGTAAGCTCATCAAGCAGCACAGGATGGCGCTCAATCAATTGGGCCACAAATGGGCCGGCCTCATATAGAATAGCAAGCTGCTCCAGGGCCTGGGGGTTTTCGGCCAATAGTGAGAGATAGCTCACCCGACGGCCTAAAGCCTCCACAAGGCCGGAAAATTTTTCCATCACAAGCGCGCTGTCTCTGGCATGAACAGCATGGCCCAACATGAGCGGAACAAGGCGGTCCAGAAGCTCCCTGCCCCTTGTGCCCAGATTTTCCATTACCGATGACCGGCGAAGCTGGTCCAGAATGTCCAGAACATTGCCAGGCTCTTTGAAGCCGGCCTCCATGAGGGCTGCCAGCCTTCTGCCGCCTCCCTTTTTCTCCTGCCAGGCTGTTAAAAGCCTTTGGTCAGGGCCTTCGGTTTCTCCGCCAGGGGCCAACAGCCCCTGAAAGTGCCCATGAACCGCACCCCTGTGCTCGTCAAGGGCTTCAATGTAAAGGGGCCAGTTGGCATATCCCATTGACCAGGCAAGGGCCTCCCTGCCCATATCGCCATCAGGCAGCTTGTGGGTCTGGCGGTCGGCAAATTCCTGAAGCCGGTTTTCACTGCGCCGCAGAAAAACATAGGCCTGGGCAAGCTCCCTGCACACATGGCCTGGCAGGAGATCAAGATCGGCAACAGCCTGCAACGAGTCAAGCAGGGACCTGCCCGAAAGCTGGGGAACCACCCCGCCCCTTATAAGCTGAAGGGCCTGGACAATAAATTCCACCTCGCGGATGCCGCCAGGCCCTATCTTTATGTCGTGGGAAAGGCCCTTGCGGCGAACCTCCGTAGCTATCATGCGCTTCATTTCCCGAAGGGATTCAAAGGCCCCGTAATCGAGGTAGCGACGAAAAACAAAGGGCCGCAAAAGGGCAAGAAGCCTATCTCCTGACGCAATATCCCCAGCAGCCGGCCTTGCCTTTATCCATGCGTAGCGCTCCCACTCCCGGCCCTGGGTCTGGTAATAGTCCTCCATTGCATCAAAGCTCATCACCATTGGGCCGGAGCCACCAAAGGGCCGCAATCGCAAATCCACCCGGTAAACAAAGCCAAGTTGAGTGTTATCCGTAAGGATGCGTGTAGTGCGGCGGGCAACACGGGTGAAAAATTCTGTGGAGCAAATTGTTGTTGGGCCTGTGGTCTGCCCCTCTTTTTCCAGCGCGAAAATAAGGTCAATATCAGATGAGAAGTTAAGCTCATATCCGCCAAGCTTGCCCATTGCCATCACCACCATCTGCTGGGGCGAGCCGTCCTCATTCACAGGTCGGCCAAAGCGCAGGGTCTCCTGCTCATGGGCAAAGGCAAGGGTTCTTTCCAGAATTGCATCCGCCAGAGAGCAAAGCTCGCCCATTGTCTGCAAAAGGCCTGCGTAACCCGCCAGATCCTGCCAGGCTATGCGAAGCATCTCACTCTGGCGAAAGCGCCTTATGGCCGCCTTGAAGGCCTCCTCCCCGTCAATGGCGGCCAGGGCCAAATCCAGGCGGCGGACAAAATCCTGGCGGCCAGAAGGCAAAAAAAGCTCCTGGCTTTCAACAAGTTCTTTTAGAACAGGCGGGTTGTTGCAGCAGGCATTGAAAACAAAATCGCTCACCCCCGCAACAAGGGGCAGGTGCGCCAGGATGCGGGAATTTCCAAGGGTTGCAAGGCCTGCCTGGGCAAAGGCCCTGGCCAAAGCTTCAAGGCGCTCATCCACCCTGGCGCGCAAAAGCTCCGGAGCTTCCCCGGCAGGCTTGGGGCCGGGAAAGAGGGCGGCATCCGCAAGGTTTTTAAGGGGCATATCCGGGTATTACTCCAAAAGCGCCTGGGGGCATTCCCCGGCAGCCTGGTCTTTTTGGGCGCGAAAATCTTCCAGATGAGCCACAAGCTTGTCCAACAGCGATTGCGGATAAAGATCGCCCGACAAATCATCCCAAACAGGGCGCACAGCCGCTTTCATTCTGGCAAGCTCGTTCTCGCAGGGGCTTGCTTCCTTTACACCATAGGCAATCATCGCAACAAGGCTCTTTTCCGAATCCTGGCGCGCCAATACGCAAAAATCGTGGGCAAGGGAAAGCCGCCTTTGGGAGAGCACCTGCCGGTGCTGCTCCGGCACGGCTTCAAAAGCCTTGGCCGTGACCACCACAAAGGCTGGCACATAGCGGATGCGAACAGGGTTTACATATCTGGCTCGCGTGTAAAGCTGTGTGCCGATTATCCAGATGGCAGGGGCTATCATGGCGTCCGCCATGCCGGAGCGCATGGCCGAAGGGATTTCCGCAACATTTATGGGTATGGGCGAAGCGCCCATGCGCTCAAGCATCCTGCCTTCAAGGGGGCCAAACCATGTTACAAAGCGGACGCGGCGGAAGTTTTCCATTTTGTCCATGGGCTGGCTGCGGGAATAAATCTGGTCAAAATCCTGATCCAGCCACAAAAGGAGCTTGAAACCCTGGCGCAGGGCAATGGCGTCAAACTCCTCTATCATCATCTCTTTTATGTGATCCACCTCACCGTAGTCTTCAAACAAAAAAGGCAGGCCCAGGATCGGGATTTCCGAAGCCATCATAAAGGTGCCCTGGCCCGAAAGCCCGGCCCCATCAAGCTGGCCCAGGCGCATTTTCTGCAGAATCTGCACATCATCGCCCATGGAGCCGCCCCAGTACACCTTGAAGGCCAGATTCCCCTTTGTCTCCTCCTCGATTGCAGGCATGAGTACCTCTGCAAATCGCTGGGAATAGCCTATCCCCTTGGGAGCAAGGGTCGCCACTTTCCAGAACACGGTGGCGGTCTTTTCATCGCCCACCGTGTCCATGTTTGAGGCGCGGGCCGGCAGCAGGCCGGGCAGTGCAAAGAGCACAATGAACAGGCTGCAGAAAAAGTTTTTCATGCATAACCCCGCTGGGCGCTTAAAAAATGGAAAAGGCTTAAACTCCGGCAAGGCTTACCGGAATAGCTTGGTGTTGCTGCCAAAACAAAAAACAAGGCTAAAAAAGGCTTACCCGCAAAAGGTGTTTATGGCTTGGCGTCATTGCCTGGATTTGCGCAACCCCAAAACAATCAGGCCTGCTTTTTGGCCTGCTCCAAAATGCGGCAGGCATTTTCAATGCACAGATCAATGTGCGCATTGCATGGGCCGCCTGCCATGAAGCCCGCAAACTGCTGCGGGCCTTCAAACTCCTTGCCGGTTATGGCCCTGCACTCCAACGCGCCTGCCTGGTTTTTAAGGGCCTTGGTGATTATGCTGCCCGCAGAAAAAGGCTCAACCCTTTTGGGGGAATTTTTTTTAAGAATGTTGAAATGGCCTGCCAGAAAGGGCTTGAATGTGCGCAGATAAGCAACATGGCGAAGATTGGTGCCAAGAACAAGGTTAATGGCAAGAATTGCCCCTACAGCCGCACCGCAGACTCCGCCGGAAAGCCCCAGGCCTCCATCATAAATATAGGAGAGCCTTTCAAGCCGGGCGTCTCCTGCTCCTGTTCTCCGGCGCACCGCCTCCAGCACTTTTCTGGCGCAAAGCCCAAGCTCCACTACCGGGGCCTTTGCAATGTCATCGTGTGAAAGCCCCTTTTTGGATGCGTCATCCAGATACCTGATTGCCCCGCTTATATGATTCATGCAAAGGGCGATTTTATCCGGCCCCAAAAAGTAGCGCACCTGGCCAGCAGGCGTGTAAAAGTCCACACCCGTTCGCTGACGGCAGAGGTCAAAACCATAACTTTTTCGGATGTGCCTGACATAACCGCCAACAGCCGCAAGCCCGGCAGTCTCGCCAGCAGGCCCGGCTTCCTCCACCTGCTCCGCAAGAGCCTGGGCAAGCCCCAAAGATCCGCCCGTGAGAACCCCGCAGGTGGAGCCATTTGCCGCCAACCCTCCCTCAAGGCCTGTGGCCGCCTGAAGAAGAGTGTCATCCACCTGCCGTGTCAAATCCTGCGTCACGCGCAGGGAAGCCTGGCCTCAATTCATGTCCCGAACAAGATAAAAGGCCGCCCGCGCTCCCCAGTAGGTCTTTTCCCAGCCTGCATTTTCTGCTTCCAAAATTTTTTATCCTCCAAAAGGCCTTACCTTGAAGGAACCCATCCGGCAGCCTTCAAGCATTGGGAAATTTCCCTGTTCAGGCATTCCTGGCAAAGGGCCTGGTAGTCAGACCCGATTGGCTGGCCGTCAGGAAAAGCTCCAGACGATCCCCCCCTGGGAGGCCGGGAAGCCGCCATGCGGCAATCAGGGCAGTTTGTCTGGGCCTGGGCCTCGCATTTTGCGTAAATCTGTGCAAATTCAGGGTCATCGGTTCCGGCGACTTTTCCGGTGTGGATGTGGCGGTATTTTGCAGGGCCGCAGCCTGCGGCAACAACAGAAAGAACCAGCAGCAAGGCAAATACCGGAATAATTTTCCTTTTCATGAAAAACTCCTTAACTGGCGACTCTTTCCTCTGTTTTAAGCGGCAGCAGCCTTTTGAAGGGAGACCGGCCCAGCAAGCTTCTTTTTGGCGGCCCTTTGGCCTGTCGGCAGCTTTTTGGGAGCCTTTGCCCAGGAGCTTTTGGAGAGCCGCGCCAAAATGAATTTTTCGATTCTCAAATTCATGAGTTCGGGCTGCTCCACCAGGGCTGCATGGCTGCCAAAGGGAATAGTGAGAATCTCGGCATTGGGAATAAGCTCCTGCATGGTCTTGGAAATGCGCCAGGGGGTGAAAAGGTCGTGTTGAGCCGAGACCACAAGCACGGGAACCTCAATGAGAGGCAGCATGTCCTTTACCGTGTGCTCCTGCATTCTTTTGGCCATGGAAAGGAACATGTTCACATCCAGCGTCCGCAGGTGGGCCATATAAGGCATGAGATCCTGCTTTTGAAAAAACTGCCAGTGGATGAAGCGCACCAGGCGGGCGCCGGCATTGGCCACTTCGTCCTTCAGGGCCACACGCAAAACGGACTGGGCGATTTTTTGGGTGAGGCCCGGAAAAAGGGTGGAGAACTGATAGGTGTAGGGAAAGAGCTTGGCAACAATATCCGTGTTCAAAAAGCTGTTCATGGGGTGTCCATAAGCCCCAAGAACGGGTATGAGAGCTGCCGTGCGCTCCCTGTAAAGCCGGTAGAACTCGAATATGGTCTGCACGCCCATGCTGTGGCCTGCAAGAACCGCCTTGTCCGCGCCCACTGCATCCAGCACGGCGGCCAGGTCCATTGCATTGGTTTTCATGGTCAGACGGTTGTAGTCCGGCGCTGGCCCGGATTTGCCGTGGGAGCGGTAATCCCACAGTATTACCCGGTAATTGGAGCTGAAGAACTCCACCAGATATTTCCAGAAGAATGTTGAAACGCCGATGCCGTTGCAGCAGCAGATGACAGGCCCCTGCCCGTAAACCTCGTAGTAGATTTTGGTCTGGTCAAAACTTGTGGCGTACCCGGTTGACGGCTCCATGAAAAAACCCCCTCCTTTTTTAACTTAAGAACATGGTAAGATAATAGTAGCATATCAGATTTTTGCCCACAAGGGCGCATTGACGAAACCTCATGCAGGTTATAAGAAAAATATGGATTTTTACCTGCTTTTAAAATGACCCGTTAAACAGTTCCACAGCAACCGGGCGGGAAAATGAGTTCAGAAGCCCAAAATAAAACAGAAAGGCCGGTTTCTGAGGCAGAGCGCGTCAAACGCAGGCGCGAGCTTTTGCTCATGGTGCTGGCCTTTGGGCTTATTGCCGCTCTCACCTATGCAGAAAGCAGCATCATCAATTTTGGCACAGAAATTCCCCTTTCCAACACGGTGTTGATGTTCATTGTGATAAACATCAACCTGCTGCTGGCCATTTTTTTATTGTATCTTGTATTGAGAAACCTTGCCAAGCTTCTTTACGAGCGGCGGACGGGCGTGCTTGGTTCGCGCCTGCGGGTAAAGCTGGTCATTGCATTTATGACCCTTTCCATGCTGCCCACTGCTGCTCTTTTTTTCTTTAGCCTTCAGTTTATAACCACCACAATTGAATACTGGTTCAATGTGCCGGTGGCCCAGTCCCTTGAAAACTCACTTTCCGTGGGCCGCCATCATTATGAGCACCTGGAAAAAAACCATCGCTTTTTTATTGAGCGCATTGCCTACCAGATAGACGCTCACAATTACATGAGGCCTGAAAAGGACAGCGACCTCAAGCATTATCTGCGGGTTACCCAGCGGGCTTTCAACCTTGATGCAGTGGAGGTTTACTCGCCTCATCTGGCCAGGCATTTTTCCGCCCAGGATGCCAACCTTGTTGCTGAAGGCATTCCAGGGCTTGCTCCTGATGAAATTCTGGCCGAGCCTGTGGATGAAACCAGCGTCCGGACCTTTATTGTGACCATCCCCGAAGGAGAGCTTGTGCGGACCATCGGAAGCGTCCCCTTTGGAATGCCAAGAAGGGAGGCGGATGCCTTTGTGGCGGTATCCACCCTCCTGTCGCCGGATCTGGCTGAAAAAATGGCCGCCATTGCAAGGGGCATTGAGGAATACCACCAGCTCATGCTGCTTAAGGAACCCATAAAGATATCCAATTACTTCACACTTTCAATTGTTGCGCTTTTCATTGCCATTTTTTCCGTGTGGTTTGGAATGCGCCTTGCAAAATCCCTCACAGACCCCATTGCCCAGCTTGCCCAGGGAACCCGCCGGGTTGCGGGCGGAGATCTTTCCTTTGCCCTGGAAAAGCCTTCAGATGACGAAATGGGAAGCCTTGTTGAATCCTTTAACCGGATGACCAAAGATCTTCTCACAAGCAGGGAGCAGCTTCAAAAGAGCGCCAATCAGCTCGCACAGCAGAATGTGGAAATCGAAAAGCGCCGCCAGTACATGGAAGTTGTCCTCAACAGCGTTTCAACAGGGGTGGTTTCCCTGGATTCTGCGGGAAATGTCACAACCATCAACAAGAGCGCCCAGACCATGCTTGGCCTGGATGAGGACGATCTGGCTGGCAGAAGCTACAAGCATATGCTAAAGGGCAGGCACAAGGGCCTTGTGGAGGAGGTGGTGGGAAGGCTTATCCACGGGCAGGCGGAATCTGTGCGGCTTCCGGCCAAGCATGTGGTTGCGGGCAGGCCCAGAAGCTTCATGGTTCATGTGACCGCCCTGAAAGATGAAAAAGGCCGGCACATGGGCATGGTGGTTGCCTTTGACGACCTTACCGAGCAGGAGCGCGCCCAGCGCATGGCCGCATGGCGGGAGGTGGCCCGGCGCATAGCCCATGAGGTGAAAAATCCGCTAACACCTATCAAGCTGTCTGCCCAGCGCCTCGCGCGCAAGTATTCCGGCCAGATTGATGACAGCGTTTTTGAGGAATGCACAAAAACCATAATTGACCAGGTGGATCTCATACAAAATCTTGTCAACGAGTTTTCGGCCTATGCCCGCTTTCCTGCGCCCAGGCCTGTTTCTTTAAGCCTTCCAGCGCTTGTAAACGAGGCCACAGGGCCATACAAGGAGGGATACCCCGATATTCAGATAGAGGTTTTTGCCCAGGAAAGCGCATCCATTCCAAGGCTTCTTTTGGACCCCCAGCAGATGAAACGGGCGCTCATAAACCTTTTGGACAACGCCATTTCAGCAGTAGGCGGCAAGGGTAGCGTAACCGTCAAGACAAGTTACGACAAAAACCAAGGCAGGGTTATTCTGGAAGTGGCAGACACGGGCAAGGGCATAAGCCCGGAGGCCAAGAGCAAGCTCTTTGAGCCGTATTTTTCCACCAAAAAGGCGGGCATGGGGCTTGGCCTTTCCATTGTGAGCACCATTGTTACGGAGCATAACGGCTCTATAAGGGTGGAGGACAACAGGCCAAACGGGGCGCGTTTTATAATTGAATTTCCTGTATAGGGAGCATAAAAGGTTGCGTTTGCAGGCAGGCGAAAACCCTCAAGGGATTAAAAAAATATGTTTCCAAGCATTTTGATTGTTGATGACGAAGCGCCGATACTGCGCTCTTTGGGAGGAATCCTTCAAGACGAGGGCTTTGAGATCATAACTGCGCAGAACGGTTACGAGGCCCTGCAGATGATAGGCCGGACCTCTCCGGATCTTGTTCTGCTGGATATATGGATGCCCGGCCTTGATGGAATTGACACATTAAAAGAAATCCGCAGGGACAACCCAAATCTGCCTGTGGTGCTAATCACGGGCCACGGCAGTGTGGAAACTGCGGTTCAGGCAATAAAGCTGGGGGCATACGACTTCATTGAAAAACCTCTTTCCATTGAAAAGGTTGTGGTAACAATCAATAACGCCCTAAACTTCCGCCGCCTTGAGGAGGAAAACCGCTATCTGCGAAAAAAGACCCTGGAAAAGTATTCCATAACAGGCACAAGCCCCCCGGTTATGGAAATGCTTCGCCAGATAGAAATAGCCGCGCCAACTGAAGCATGGGTGCTCATCTTCGGAGAAAACGGCACGGGCAAGGAGCTGGTTGCCAGGACCATACACCAGCTTTCCAACCGCTGTGAGCAGGCAATGGTGACCGTCAACTGTGCGGCGGCAGACAGCCGATGGCTGGAGGATGACCTTTTCGGCCACGAAAAAGGGGCCTTCAAGGGAGCAACCCAGCGCAAGCAGGGCAAAATGGAGCTTGCCCACAGGGGAACCCTGTTTTTTGACGACATCGGCGACATGGACATAAAAATCCAGGGCAAACTCCTGCAGGTGCTTGAAAGCAGGGTATTCACCCGGCTGGGCGGAGGCCGGGACATAACGGTTGATGTGAGGGTTATTGCAGCCACGAACCGCAATCTTGAAGATCTTATTGAAGACGGGCTTTTTCGCGAAGAGCTTTACTACAGGCTCAATGTCATTCCCATCCAGGTGCCGCCGTTAAGGGAGCGCACCCAGGACATAGGGCTTCTCATGGATCAGTTCTTTGCCCGCCTTGCCCTGGAGAACACACACCCCAAGAAAAGGCTTTCCCCTCAAGCCCTGGAGGTGCTCATGCGCTATCCCTGGCCGGGCAATGTGCGGGAGCTTAAAAACCTGGCCGAAAGGCTTATGATAACTGTTCCAGATGAAACTATTCTTGCAGAGCACATCCCTGCATCTTACAGGGACAGGGCTGTTTCAGACGCCATCTGCCCTGCCTCTTACTTTGAGGGAAAGAGCTTTGATGAGGCGGTGAAAAAGTTTGAAAAGGCCTTCATAAACTCACACCTTGTGCGCCACAACCTTGATGAGCGGAAAACTGCAAAGGCAATAGGCCTTGATATTAAAATCCTCCGGCAAAAGGCCGGTTTGTAAAGGCGTTGACCCAAAAAACCATGCGGATAATAACAGGGAAACACAAGGGCAAAAGGCTTGCCCCCATTAAAAATACCGCCATAAGGCCCACTGCGGACAGAACCCGCGAGGCGATCTTCTCCATCATAGGCAGTCAGGTGGAGGATGCTGTTGTTGCGGATCTTTTTGCCGGAACCGGAGCAATGGGCCTCGAAGCCCTCTCACGCGGTGCAAAGCAGGCGGTTTTTGTGGATTTTAGCCCAAAGAGCCTTGCCCTTATCAAAAAGAACATCGCCATATTAAAGGAAGAGGGAAACAGCAGGGTCATTTTGTGGAATCTTCTTCAGAATGCAGCCTGCCTGTCTGCCCATGCACTTGCTTATGACCTTATTTTTGCAGACCCCCCCTATGGAGAACAGGCCCTTGAGACAATACTGAACAACCTGGCCCGGGCCGGGGCATTGGGGCCGGAGGGAACCCTTGTCTG
>JASEHB010000547.1 GCA_030018745.1 Desulfatibacillaceae bacterium
TGGGAGTTATTTGCCATCTCTTACTGAAAACACAATATTTTCATTGCATTTTGTGTTTTAACATGGCATAATAAAAACAGTTTGGTTAAGATTTTTGTTTTTTTCAAATCGCTTGACGCACGGCCTTAAATATAACAGCGACACATCGCAATATATTGTTTTTTTGATTAGATTTAATTTATTTTTGAAAGGCGGTTTTTAATTATCCCCTGTCCAATCTTTAGTGCGCCCCAAAAAAAATTATGCAGGGTTTTCATTTTCGCCCCAAACGAAGCCGTTTTTCGGGGATGGTGACGCCAGTCCGTTAAAAGGAGTGTTTTATGCCAAAGATTATGATTTTCATTGATGGAACATGGCTTTATTCAAACTTGAACCTTTTATCAAAACGCTTTGGAGATGATTACAAGCTTGATTACGGAAAACTGCCTCACCTGTTGGCTGATCTTGTGGAGGAAAAAATAGGCCGGACGCAGACAGACCTTGTACGCACCTGCCTTTTTGCCTCCATACCCGAAAACAACGATCCTGCTGATGACCACATAGTGCGCCAGAAACAGGATTTTTTTGACATCCTGCGCGAGGAATACCACTA
This sequence comes from Desulfatibacillaceae bacterium, assembly GCA_030018745.1. Classification (GTDB taxonomy): domain Bacteria; phylum Desulfobacterota; class Desulfobacteria; order Desulfobacterales; family Desulfatibacillaceae; genus JAGVAW01. The sequence continues at coordinate 593 of JASEHB010000547.1, forward strand.
CGATGTGGAGATTTTTCCCATCAACTACCGTGGCAGGCACATCCGCCGGCACGAGCGCGATGCATCAGACGAGTTTATTCCCCAGGAAAAATGCGTTGACATAGCTCTAGCTTCTTCCATGCTTTATTATGCAGCCATTCCCAATGCTTACGACATTGCTGTTGCGGTTATCGGAGACAGGGACTTTGTGCCGGTTTTGCAGAAGTTAAGAAGGCTGGGCAAGCGTGTTGCCATTGCCAGTGTCAAGGGAAGCTGCGCAACGGATTACGAGGATCCGAGAGATCCACTGGGGCTCAAGGATTTTGACACAATCTGGATCGGCGACCACCTTGACAAGCTTGAGCTGCGCCTGGAAAAACGCATGGTTCTTTGCCAGTCGCCCTTCCACGAGGGAGAGCGCCAGGTTTATACGGCCGAGCTTATTCGTAAGGGTCGGCGCTTTTACTGTGCTGCCTGCCGTGAAAAATACCGCAAGGAAAAGCCCGAAAAACGCCCCCGCACAGAATTGCGAACCAATGGATCGCGCGGCATGGAAACTCTGGGGCCAACGCGCCACGGGGTTATAACCCGCCTCATAGATGACAGGGGCTTTGGCTTCATACAGACAGATTTTGCCGATTACTTTTTTCACCTTACCGATTTAACAGGCGGCCTTCGCTTTGAGGAGCTTGCCGAAGGAGATTTTGTAACCTTTGAGGTGAGGGCCGAGCCTGAAGATGTGGGCGGCGACAAGCAGGCAGGCAAGGCCGCCAATGTAAGGCCGAGGGAGGGAAGCAGGCAGACGGATTCGGATGAGGGCCAGGAAGAAAATGATAACAGCAGGCAAAATCCCCTGAAGAATCTGCCGGAGCTTGATGAGCAGGATGAGAATCTTACGGATGACGAAGAGGCCCAGCCGGGAAACCGCAGGTTCGCAGATGATGATTCCGGCTACTGAAAAAGGCAAAAGAGCCATAAAGCTTATTGCTCGCCATTTTATACGCCTTTGTATTCCAACCCTCATCCGGCAGGGAGGCCATTATGCACAATTTTGAAAAACCAGGCATGGAAAACACAAATAAAACCCTTGAGCTTGCCCACAAGCGGGCCATTGAGCTTGGCATAAATGAGGTTGTGGTTGCTTCCACCACCGGGGCCACGGCTGCTGCGGCCCTCAATCTTTTCGAGGGTTTTTCTCTTGTGGTTGTCACCTACCATTGCGGCTTTCGCAAACCCTTTGAAAATGTGATGGACCCGGAAACAAAAAAGGCTCTTGCACAAAAAGGGGCAACAGTGGTGCAAAGCTCCCATGCCCTTTCAGGGGTGGAGCGCTCGGTGGCAAAAAAGTATTCGGGCGTTTATCCGGTTCTGCTTATTGCAGACACCTTGAGGCTTTTTGGCCACGGGCTTAAGGTTGCTGTGGAAATATCAATCATGGCGGCAGATGCAGGGGCTCTTTCGGGCAAAGACATCATCTCCATTGGCGGCACAGGCCGGGGCGCTGACGCTGCCCTTGTGCTCAAGCCTGCCAATCAATCCGATTTTTTTGATATGAAAATCCGCGAAATAATCTGCAAGCCGACAGATTTCTAGCCCAAAGGCAGAAAAAAAGCAGGGGGCTGTATCCTGTTGTTTTAAGGGAAGCAGCCTCATTGCTTTTGCATGAGGATTT
>JASEHB010000548.1:0-243 GCA_030018745.1 Desulfatibacillaceae bacterium
GTACAGTTGGTACATGACCGAAATTCTCAAGCGAAGTGCAACACAGCCCACAGCGTCCTGGGACCGCCCCTCTATAACCTACTTGCCCTTCCTTCTCTGATGCCTTGTCCGGGCAAGAAGTTTTCTGTGCTTATGTTTGCGCATTTTTTTCCTGCGCTTCTTTATTACGCTGCCCAAGAAATCACCTCCCTCCTGAAAAAATCTTTAGATCATTCTTTTATTTAAAAACATAATTACCTAACA
>JASEHB010000548.1:253-2239 GCA_030018745.1 Desulfatibacillaceae bacterium
AATGCCTCCCCTGCCCCAAAAGATGCTGCCCCACTTGGTGCTTTTGGATGCCTGCTGCCCGTTGTTTTTTTGCAGGCGTATGTGGTATTAAATTTGTTTTCAAGTTTTTGGCTCATCGCTTTAAACAAAGGGCCGGGGCGATTTGCAAAAAAGGCCTTTTTTCAGACGCTTTGCAGCGCTCTGCCGCAAAAGGGAAATTCATGGAAAAGAGCACAGACAATACGCCGGAGGCCTCAAGAGAGCCGGGCAGGGATTTTATCCGCGAAAAAATTGTAAAGGACATAGCCGCAAACAAGCACAACGGCAGGGTTGCCACCCGCTTTCCGCCGGAGCCTAACGGCTACCTGCACATAGGCCATGCCAAATCAATATGCCTTAACTTTGGCGTTGCAAATGAGTTTGGCGGCAAGTGCAACCTGCGCTTTGACGACACAAACCCGGCAAAGGAAAGCCCCGAATTTGTCGAATCCATAAAGCGCGATGTGCGCTGGCTTGGCTTTGACTGGGAGAATCGCGAATTCTACGCCTCGGACTACTTTGAAAAGCTTTTCAACTTTGCCCTGGAGCTTATTGAAAAGGGCCTTGCCTATGTGGACAGCCAGAGCGCGGAGCAGATACGCCAAAACCGCGGCACACTTACAGAGCCGGGGGTTGACAGCCCTTATCGGAACCGCAGCGTGGAGGAGAACCGGGACCTTTTCTTCCGCATGAGGGCCGGAGAGTTTGAGGACGGAGCGCACATTCTGCGGGCCAAAATAGACATGGCCGCCCCCAACATGCTCATGCGCGACCCTGCCCTCTACCGCATCCGGCGGGTGCACCACCACCGCACAGGCGACAAATGGTGCATCTACCCCATGTACGATTTCACCCATTGCCTCTCAGACTCCATAGAGGGCATAACCCACTCCCTTTGCACCCTGGAGTTTGAAATAAACCGCGAGCTTTACGACTGGGTTCTGGATCGCGTTTCCGCGCCAAGCCGCCCGGAGCAGACGGAATTCGCCCGCCTCAACCTCACCTACACGGTTCTTTCCAAGCGCAAGCTCATTGAGCTTGTGGAAAGGGGCTTTGTTGACGGGTGGGATGATCCAAGAATGCCCACCCTGTCGGGCATACGCCGCAAGGGCTACCCGCCGGAAGCCATCCGCGATTTCTGCGAGCGCATAGGCATTGCCAAGCGCGACTCCACAGTGGACTTTGCCCTGCTTGAGCACTGCGTGCGCGAGGCCTTGAACGCCACCGCCCCGCGGGTCATGGCCGTGCTGAACCCATTGAAGGTCATAATCGAAAATTATCCCCAAAATTCATCAGAGGAACTGGACTGCCCATTTTTCTCGGATGACCCATCCAAAGGCTCGCGCAAAGTGCCTTTTTCAAGAGAGCTTTACATAGAGCAGGAGGACTTTATGGAAGACCCCCCCAAAAAGTTCTTCCGCCTTGCCCCTGGCAGGGAGGTGCGCCTGCGCTATGCCTATTTCATCCGCTGCGAAAAGGTGGTCAAAGACCCGAAAACAGGCCAGATAAGCCACCTTGTGTGCACCTACGACCCGGCCACAAAGGGCGGGGATGCGCCGGACAACCGCAAGGTGAAGGCAACCCTGCACTGGGTGAGCGCAGAGCACGCCCTGCCCGTAACAGCCCGGCTTTACGACAGCCTTTTTTCCGACCCCAACCCGGCGGACAAGGAAAAATTTGCCGATTTTACCTCCTGCATAAACGAAAACTCCCTTGTCACCCTGCAAAACTGCAAGGCAGAGCCTTTTCTTGCTGGCACAAAACCCGGCGATACGGTTCAGTTTGAAAGGCTTGGCTACTTCTGTGCGGATTTGGCAGATTGCAGGCCTGGGAATATTGTTTTTAACAGGACGGCGACCCTGCGGGATACCTGGGCCAAACTCCAGAAGAAAATATAAGGGGCGGCCCCAGGAAGACGATAGCTGCGTTGCGCTTCGCCGTGCAGGAACTCGATGTACAAAAAGTACA
>JASEHB010000549.1 GCA_030018745.1 Desulfatibacillaceae bacterium
CTTTAACAAAAGGGGTGGATGGCTTTTTTGCCGATGACATTGATCTGGCGTTAAAAGTTGCAAACAGGGCCAAAGTTTAAGCTATACCAAAATGAAAAACCGATTGCCGGAAGCGGGCAGGGCAATGCAAGGAGATTTCCATGAGTACAAAGGGCCTTGTGATGTTTGCGGATTTGCATCAGGGCATTGATCAGGCAGTTGCCCAGGTTTTTGATTATTTCGGAGGAGCATCCGCACTTCTTAAATCAAGCGGTGATGTCTATCTTAAAATCAATGCCGTGGACCTTCGGGAATACTGCTACACGGATCCAGCCTTGATTGCTGCTGTTATCCGCTATTTCAAGGAGCGGGGTGCAAACAACATATTTGTCATGGAAAATTGCACCCAGGGCAACTTTACCCGCCTTGTTTTTTCAACAACAGGTATTTTCCGGCTGTGCCGCAAGCTGGGGGCAAAGGCAATCTGCCTTGATGAAACAGGAGCCGTACCTGTTTATCTCAAAACACTTGAATCCTTTGTGGATTTTTCGGATTTTGTGCATGACAGGCTCATCCGCAACAGGGGGGAGAATCTCTATATAAGCCTGCCAAAACTCAAGACCCACTCCATGACCAAGGTCACTCTTTCCATAAAAAATCAGTTCGGATTCGTGCACCAGGCAAGCCGAATCCAGGATCACAACTGGCGTATTCACCAGAAATTTGCGGATATCTTCAGCGTTATCCAGCCCGATTTTGCACTCATTGACGGGGGCATAGCCACCAACCACGGCCATTACATTGCCATAAAAAATCAGAAGGAGTGCATCTTAAAAACGGATGTACTCATCGGCGGCGCGGATGCCCTTGCCGTGGATACAATGGCAGCAGCTTTCATGGGTTTTGATCCAACAGGTGTGGAGCATATCGCCCTTTGTGCAAAAACGGGCCTTGGCCAGGGAGACCCTGAAAAGATAGTCATTGTTAACAGGCAGCTCTTTGAAGAGAGGAAACAGGAGTTGACCCACAAGCTGCTTGGCCGCTTCCCTGAAGATGTTGACATGATTTACGGCCAGGACAGGTGCTGCGTGGAGGGCTGCCGCTCCAACACCGAGACCCTTTTGGAGATAATCCACTGCGATCACAATGGCAAAGGCGGATTTACAATCATAATGGGAAAGGGGGCAGACCCCGACCTTATAAATGCCATAAGCGGCCGGGTACACCTGGCTGGCAACTGCGCCATTTCAGACTGGGCTGCCAAGCTCACCCAAAAGCTGGGCAAAAAAAATGTAACCTTCTCGCCGGGATGCAACAATCTTTCCATGAGCATTTACAGCCTGTGCAGGCAAATGGGCGTAAACCCCCTTCAAATGATTCCCTCCGGTGTTTTTACCGGCATGACTCTTCTTGCCAGCGCCAAGGCCCGCGGGTCAAAGGCCCTTATTCCTCCTCTGTTGTAACAGAGTCTTGTTGCCGGGCGTAAAACCGCTGCTTTTTGGCTCTTTTGGACAAGGCAGTTTTTCTTGTTTTTTAGGGCTTACAAATGTTGACACAAAAGGGCAAAGAAGCTATGGTGCGTTCTCGCTTGCCGGAGCGGCGCGCACAAAGCTTTGCGGAGAGGTGGCCGAGCGGCTGAAGGCCCTGCTCTCGAAAAGCAGTAACCTGCCAAAAGCGGGTTCGTGGGTTCGAATCCCACCCTCTCCGCCAGAAACTGCATGACCCACGGCGGAGCGGGAGCAATAAAGCGGCTTGTGGAGAGATGACCGAGTTGGCCGAAGGTGCACGACTGGAAATCGTGTGTGCTACCAAAAGTGGCACCGAGGGTTCGAATCCCTCTCTCTCCGCCATTTTCCTTCGCGGCCCTAATCTTCTTGTCGCTACTTTCTCGCCGTGGCCTTTTCCCCTTCAAGAAGGCGCGGCGCTTTTTTTTGGTATCGCCAAAAGCTTTGCTCCGTGATATTTTAGGGCATAAAAAACCTGGAGGAATAGTGTCCTACATTGTTTTGGCCCGAAAATACCGTCCCCAGACCTTTGATGATGTGGTGGCCCAGTCTCATGTAACCCAGACGCTCAAAAACGCCATTTCATCCAACAGGGTTGCTCACGCCCTTTTATTTTCAGGCCCAAGGGGAACAGGAAAAACCACCTTGGCGCGGATTTTTGCCAAGGCCATGAACTGCGCAGAAGGGCCTGTCAGCACCCCCTGCAACCAATGCCCAAGCTGCAGGGAGATAACCACCGGGTCCTCGCCAGATG
>JASEHB010000029.1 GCA_030018745.1 Desulfatibacillaceae bacterium
CTTACTTATCAAGCAGTTAAAGCAGTTTTATAGATGGTTGGGTGTCAAACTTCGGTGAGCCTGACTCGCTTGATCCAGTATATTTTATAAAGATTTAAAGATAATTATAATTTAAACTAAAGCGCCTTGACACCTATGCTTGAAATGTTAGACCTTCTGTGTCACTATTTTTTTATTTGACATCTTTAAAATAGTCTATTTGCTCTTATTGGCTTGGCTCTTGCCAAGCCTTCCAAAACGCATTTATAACAAAGGAGGCTGACAGATGGAGGTCAAGCAATTTCCCGTCCGCAATGTGGCTGACATAGCCCAAATTGAAAAGGTTGCTTTCAAGGAGCGGGTGCCGGAAAACAGCACCATGGAGCTGCTGGAAAAGGGGGCTGCCATAAACCCGGATGCAGTTGCCCTGTCCTTTTTAATGAACGGGGATTCCTACCAGACACCCATTCCCATAACCTACAGGCAGCTCATCGGCAAAATCCGCCAGGCTGCCAACATGTTTGCTGATCTGGGTGTTGGCCCAACAGATACGGTCACATACATTCTGCCAAGCATTCCCCAGACCCACTACACCCTTTGGGGGGCAGAGGCCGCAGGCATTGCAAACCCGGTAAACCCGCTGCTTGAGGCCTCCACCATCAAGGAAATCTGCATCGCGGCCAAAACCAAGGTGCTTGTGTGCCTGGGGGATTTGCCCGGAACCGAGATATGGAAAAAGGTTGATTTAATACGCAAGGAAATTCCCACCCTAAAGGCAATTCTGCGGGTGATGGGGCCAACAGATGCGGCCCAGGCCATATACAGCTTTGACGAGAAAATTGAGCAGTACCCGGCAGACAAACTTGCCTTTGAGCGAAAAATAGGCCCGGACGACATTGCCAGCCTGTACCACACGGGCGGCACCACAGGCACGCCCAAGCTTGCCAGGCGCACCCATTACAACGAGTGCATAATGGCATGGGACATAATGGTAATGGGCGGGCTGATGCCCGGCGACACGGTGATGTGCGGGCTGCCCCTTTTCCACTGCAACGGCACCATTGTCACGGGCCTTACGCCCTTTTCCATAGGCGCCCATGTTGTTCTGCTCTCGCCCATGGGCTACCGCGAGCCGGGCATAATGAAAAACTTCTACAAAATAGTGGAAAAATACCGCCCTGCTGTTTTCTCGGCTGTTCCCACCGTGCTTTCCGTACTTCTGGATATGCCTGTGGGAGATGCGGACATAAGCAGCCTGCGCTATGTTGTGTGCGGGGCCGCGCCATTGTCTGTGGAGCTTTTCAAGCGCTTTGAGGCCCACACGGGCATGAAGATTCTTGAAGGCTACGGACTCACCGAAGGGGCTGTGGCCTCATCCATAAACCCCAAGGACGGCGAGCGCAAGGTTGGCTCCGTGGGCATAAGAATGCCCTACCAGAACATAAAAATTGTTCAGGTTAACGACCAGGGCGAGTATGTTAAAGACCTGCCCCAGGGCGAGATTGGTGCAGTGTGCATAAAAGGCCCCAACATTTTTAAAGGCTATGTGGAGGATCGCCACAACAAGAATATATGGGTGGGGGATGGCTGGTTCAACACCGGCGACCTTGGCCGCCTGGATAAAGACGGCTACTGCTGGCTCACGGGCCGCAAAAAGGAGCTTATCATCCGGGGCGGCCACAACATAGACCCGGCCAGCATCGAGGAGCCAATCTACCGTATGCCCAATATAAAAATGGTGGCCGCTGTTCCCAGGCCAGACCCCCATGCAGGCGAGGTGCCGGTGGCCTATGTGGAGGTTGCCCAGGATTCGGGCCTTACCACAGAGCAGATAATGGACTGGGCCAAGGCCAACATAGGCGAGCGGGCAGCCGTGCCAAAGGAAATCATCATCACCCCCCAGATTCCCCTTACACCTGTGGGCAAAATCTTCAAACCCGCCCTTAAATGGGATGCCACCCGCAGGGCATACGAGCAGGAGCTGGCCGCCTTGGGCGACATGGCCCAGTCGGTCACAATAACCGTGGGCGAGGACAAGGTTCATGGCACAAAGGCCCTTATCCGCATAAAGGCCGCGCCCCAGGCCAATGCAGCAGCCATTGCCCAAAAGGTGCGGGAGCTGCTTGCCCGCTACACGGTAAAATTTGATGTGGAGGTGGAATAGGGTTAACCTGCGCGGCCATTGCGCCACCTTTAAATAATTGTCGGGGAAGGTCTGCTGCTTCAAGGCCTTCCCCGGCAAAAAACTGCCCGGCGCGAAAAAAGCCGGAAGATTGGAAAAGACCGCGAAAAAGCAGTCCGTCACCTTTAAACCATGCCATTGAACTCCCCCCAAACACCCATTGTCATTATTGCCGGCCCAACCGGAGCAGGCAAGACCGGCCTTGCTCTTGAGCTGGCCGCCCGCTTTGGCGCGCAGATAATTTCGGCAGACGCTGTTGCGGTTTACCGGGGCATGGACATTGGTTCAGCCAAGCCAACTATGGCCGAGCGCAGCCAGGTGACCCATCATCTCATAGATATTTTAAACCCGGACGAGCCTTATGATGCAGCCCGCTTTGCAGAGGATGCTTCGACCATAATCGAAAATCTGGCAAAAGAAGGCAAAAATGCCTTTGTGGTAGGCGGCACGGGCCTTTACATAAAGGCGCTTTTGTACGGCCTCATAAAAAAGGGCCGTTCAGATAACACCTTACGGGACTGTCTGCGCCGCGAGCTTGCCCAAAAGGGCGCAAAGGCCATGCACGAGCGTCTTGAAGCCCTTGACCCGGTGGCTGCCAAGAGAATCCACGCCAACGATTCCTTTCGCGTTCTCCGGGCCATAGAAATCTGCGAGCTTACAGGCAGGCCAGTTGCCGATCTGCGCGATGAGCACGGCTTTGCCCATCCCCGTTACAAGGCGCTTTTTTTCTGCCTCAAACTTGAAAGGCAGGTTCTTTACGAGCGCATAAACCGCAGGGTGGAGGCCATGGTTGAGCAGGGCCTTGCAGACGAAGTGAGCGCTCTTATTGAAAAGGGTTACGGGCCGCAGCTAAAGCCCATGCAGGCCATAGGCTATTGCCAGATGGCGCGCCATCTGGCAGGCGAAATATCCCTTGATGAGACAATCTCCCTTATCCAACGGGACACCCGGCGCTTTGCCAAGCGCCAGCTCACCTGGTTTTCGGCCATGCCGGGCATAACCTGGGTGGAGCCGCACAAGGCCCAAAGCATGGCAGACCTCATTTCCACGCATCTGAACAAACCCTGAACAAACCGTTTTTTTTACGCCTGAAAGAAAAAATCCTTGACAGGGAAAAGAGTTGCCTTCATAGTTTTCCATCATTTGATGGAAACACCTTTTGGAAGCTCTACACGGAGGTCGCCACGCTTACTGCTCTGGAAAAAGCCCGCAAGGATCCCACATCCATGAAGGGCCGCATCCTTGAAGTCGCTCGCCGCATTTTCGGCCAGTACGGCTTTCACGGCACCACCACGCGCATGATAGCCCAGGAAGTGGGCATAGACATATCCACCCTTTATTATCACTGGGGGGAAAAGGGCGATCTCTACGAGGCAGTGGTTCTGGACATCTATGAGGACCTTCGCGAGCAGCTTTTTGAAGTTGAAAAGCGCATTCACGGCCTGCCCCTTGACAAGCGTATGGAAATTGCCGTGGAGATGATGACCGATTATCTTTTCGAGCGGCCCGAAATAAGCAACCTCACCTTGTTCCGCTATTTTGCCAAGACCCGCCATGCCTCTCCGCTGGACTTTCGAGTTCCTGAAATAATGGGCAATATCGCCCACAGCATGGGGCTGGTCTCCGATAAAAAGCAGCTTCCTCCGGACGCCAAGATGAAAATGCTTGCCGTGATGAACGCGATTCACAACTTTGTTTCAGGCCAGAACTTCTTTCTGACCATGCTGGACATGGATGAAAAAGAGTATGTGAAAGGGGTAAAGGAAACGCTTAAGTTTCTTATAATTCCGGCCTTTGTGCACAACGGGGCCACTACCAAACGGGCGTAAAGCAGCAAGAAAAACACCTTGGGCCTTGGCATGGGCCTTCAGGCGGAAAAAACCAATGAAGCGGAAGTGTTCAGGGATAATCCATGAGCGGCCTTTATGTGCCAAAGGGTACAAAATGGCCGGGCATGAAGCCCTTGTTTTACAGTTGTAAAATAATATTCGATGCCGTGTTTTGTATCACACCCGAATTAAAGGAGGACAAACGATGGCGCTGAAAAAGGAAGCAATAGGCAAGAAAATCGGGCCCATCACAAAGGAGTACACATGGCGGGATGTAGTGCTGTACGCCCTAGGCGTTGGCGCCGGATTTGACGAGCTGGATTATGTTTATGAGAAAGACCTCAAGGTCATTCCCAGCTTTTCAATTGCCGCAATTTTCGACTTCTTGAGCCATGTGGGTGCAGAATCCAATGTGAATCTTGCAGGCCTTCTCCACGGAGAGCAGGAGCTGATTTTTCACAATCCCATTCCCACGGAAGGCAAGTTCGTCACAACGGGCCGCATAACCAATTATTATGACCTTGGCGAAAAAAAGGGCGCTCTTATAATCGGCAAGGGCGTTACCCGCGATGCCAAGGGCAAAAAGCTCTTCACCAACATAATGACCCTTTTTGGCCGCAAGGACGGCGGGTTCGGCGGCGAGGCCCCTCCCAAAAAGCCTGTGGAAATCCCCGAAAGGGAGCCGGACTTTGTGGTGGAGGAGCAGCCCAGCAGGAACCAGCCTTTGGTTTACAGGCTTTCGGGCGACATCTTCCAGCTTCATGTGGACCCGGAATTTGCCAAGATCTCCGGTTTTGAAATGCCCATCATGCACGGCCTTTGCACTTTGGGCTTTGCCTGCCGGGCCTGCATTGCAAGCCTTTGCCCCGGCCAGCCGGAAAAGGTGCGGCGCTTCAAGTGCCGCTTTTCCAAGACCCTTTATCCGGGCCAGCCCATCAAAATACAAATCTGGAAGGTGAAAGACGGCGAGGCAGTTTGGCGCGTTGTCAACACCCAGACAAACGATACGGTAATTGACCAGGGCCTCTTTGTTTTTGGCGACACGCCTGTGGAGATGGAGCCTGAAGTCCTTTACAATGGCCGGGTTGCCATTGTTACAGGTGCTGGCGGCGGCCTTGGCAGGGCCTATGCCCTTGAGCTTGCCAAGCGCGGCTGCAAGGTGGTGGTAAACGACCTGGGCGGCTCGCGGGATGGCTCCGGCGGCGGCGATGCAACCCCGGCCCAGAAGGTTGTGGATGAAATAAAGGCCCTTGGCGGCGAGGCTGTTGCCAACTACGACAATGTGGCGACAGTCGAAGGCGGCGCAAACATCGTCAAGAGCGCTGTGGACAACTTCGGCAAGGTTGATATCCTCATCAACAACGCGGGCATCCTGCGGGACAAGAGCTTTATAAAGATGGAGCCTGAAAACTGGCAGGCGGTCCTGGATGTTCACCTGAACGGCGCATACAATGTCACCAAGCCAGCCTTTGCAATAATGAAGGAAAACGGCTTTGGCCGCATTGTCATGACCACCTCGGCTGCTGGCATTTACGGCAACTTCGGCCAGACCAACTACTCGGCAGCCAAAATGGGCCTTGTGGGCATGATGAACACAATCAAGCTGGAAGGCGGCAAGTACAATGTCAAGGTGAACACGGTCGCTCCTCTGGCCGCATCCCGCCTCACAGAGGATGTTCTTCCGCCCGATCTCTTTGAAAAATCCAGCCCGGCATTTGTTGCGCCGCTGGTTCTGTACCTTTGCTCCGACCAGTGCCAGGAGTCGGGCCGCATTTACAACGCAGGCATGGGCTTCTTCAACCGGGCCGCCCTTGTAACAGGGCCGGGCGTTGTGCTCGCCAGCCAGGGCGAATTCCCTGAACCCGATGACATCAAGGCAAACTTCGCCAAGGTGGAAAAGCTTGAGCCGGGCAAGGAATACTGGGAGTTAAACGCCCAGGTGGGTGATGCCCTCATGGCCTTTTCCGCACCGCCCCCCAAGGCGGCTGCCGCAGCAGATGCAGGGCCTTCCGTGGGCGACTTCTTTGCCCAGATGGAAGCCCACTTTGTGCCGGAAGCAGCAGCGGGAGTGGATGTTGTGTTCCAGTACAATATCTCCGGCTCCGGCGGCGGAAGCTGGTATGCCATTGTCAAGGATCAGACCTGCAAGGTGGCTTCCGGCCAGCACGAAAAGCCCACCACCACCATAGACATGGCTGCTCCGGATTTCATGGCAATGATGAAAAAGCAGATTTCACCCATGAACGCCTACACATCGGGCAAGCTCAAGATTGGCGGGGATCTCATGAAATCCCAGCTCATTGAGAAGCTTTTCAAAGAGTAAACCCGAAAAAGGAATACAAAGCCGGCCTAAAAGACTGTCGGCTTGAGATATCCGACCATTATTCATAAAAAGGAGAAAGATCATGGTAGGCATCACATCATACGGCGCGTACATTCCCAGGATGAGGTTGGACCGTATGTCAATCTTCCAGGCCATGGGCTGGTTCGCCCCGGCAATCATGGTTGTGGCCCAGGGCGAGCGCTCCATGTGCTACTGGGATGAGGATTCGCTCACAATGGGCGTTTCCGCAGCCCAGGACTGCCTGAAGGGCATGGACAAGAGCAAGCTGGACGGCGCTTACTTTGCGTCCACCACCTTCCCTTATGCAGACCGCCAGAATGCAGGCATCATAAAGGCCGCCCTGAATCTCAAAGACAACATCACCTCCGCAGACTTCACCGGGTCCATAAGGGCCGGGGCAAGTGCGGTGCTTGCAGGCATAAACGCAGTTGCAAGCGGCGAGCGCAGCAATGTGCTTGTTGCAGCAGCAGACAAACGCGAAACCCGGCCCGCGTACTTCTATGAAATGTGGTACGGAGACGGCGCAGGCGCCCTGACCCTTGGCAAAGACAATGTTGTTGCCGAGTACCTTGGCTCCCACACCGTGACCCACGACTTTGTGGATCACTACCGGGGCGGCCTGAACCGCTTTGACTATGTTTGGGAAGAGCGCTGGGCAAGGGATGAAGGCTATTCCAAGATTTATCCTGAAGCCATAAACGGCCTTTTGAAGAAACTCAACCTTTCGGCCAAGGATGTTTCCAAGTTCGCCTTCCCCTGCATCTTCAAGGCGGAGTACAAGGGAATCGCCAAGTCAATAGGCGCAAAGCCAGAGCAGATAGTGGACAACAAGCACGAGGTCTGCGGCGAGTGCGGAACAGCCCACAGCCTTATCATGTTCATTTCCGCCCTGGAAGATGCCAAGCCCGGCGACATCATTGTCATGGCCGCATTTGGCCAGGGCTGCGATGCAATGGCCTTCAAGGTAACTGAAGAGATATTGAAGCTTGCCCCCCGTGACGGCTTTGCAGGCTGCATTGCCAGCAAAAAGGTCATTGACAACTACAACAAGTTTCTGGTGTGGCGTCAGCTCATCACCCCGGAAATGGGCATCAGGGCCGAAGCTCCCACCCAGACGGCCATGTCCACCCTGTGGCGCAAGAACAAGATGATTCTTGGCCTTGTGGGCGGCAAGTGCACAAAGTGCGGCACCCCCCAGTTCCCCAAGCAGGATATCTGCGTGAATCCGGACTGCGGCGCGCACCAAAGCCAGGAGGACTACGAGTTCTCCTCCCGCACAAGTTACATCAAGACCTTCACGGGCGACCTGCTCTCCGTGTCCGTTGATCCGCCCAACAAGTACGGCCTCATTCAGTTTGAGGGCGGCGGCCGCTACATGTGCGACTTCACGGACTGCGACCATGAGGAGCTCAAAGTCGGCCTGCCCATGAAGATGATGTTCCGCCGCCGCTATGTTGATAAAGAGCGGGGCTTCACCAACTACTTCTGGAAGGCCACCCCTGATCGCCCCAAAATGGCCGAGCTTGCAAAGGTGCGCTTTGACGGCCGCGTGGCGGTCATCACTGGTGCTGGCGGCGGCCTTGGCCGCATATATGCCCTTGAGCTTGCCAAGCGCGGCTGCAAGGTGGTGGTAAACGATCTGGGCGGCTCGCGGGACGGCTCCGGCGGCGGCGATGCAACCCCGGCCCAGAAGGTTGTGGATGAGATCAAGGCCCTTGGGGGCGAGGCTGTCGCCAATTACGACAATGTGGCAACCCAGCAAGGCGGCGAGAACATCATCAAAACCGCCCTTGATACCTACGGCACGGTTGACATTCTCATCAACAATGCGGGCATTCTGCGGGACAAGAGCTTCCTCAAGATGGAGCCTGAAAACTGGAAGGCTGTTCTGGATGTGCATTTGAACGGCGCATACTTTGTCACCAAGCCCGCCTTTGAGATAATGCGTGAAAAAGGCTTTGGCCGCATCATCATGACAAGCTCGGCAGCAGGCCTTTACGGCAACTTCGGCCAGACCAACTACTCGGCAGCCAAGATGGCCCTTGTGGGGCTGATGAACACCTTGAAGCTTGAGGGAAACAAGTACAACATCAAGGTGAACACCCTGGCCCCCATTGCGGCATCCCGCCTCACAGAAGACATCATGCCGCCGGACATCTTTGCCAAGATGAAGCCTGAATTCGTGTCGCCCCTTGTTCTTTATCTTGCAAGCGAGGACTGCAAGGCCACCGGCCACATCTACAATGCAGGCATGGGCTACTACAACCGCGCAGCCTTTATTACCGGCCCCGGCATACAGCTTGGCGACCCGGCCAACCCGCCGTCCATTGAGGACATTGCCGACAACTGGGCGGACATAAACGACCTGGATGGCGGCAAGGAGCTCAATGACGCCACAGCAGCCCTGATGGATCTGGCCACACCCAAGGTTCCCAAAGAGGACAAGCCCAAGGCCCAAGCTCCGGCAGCAGGCGGTGGAGGCGGAGGCGGCGCGAGTGTTGCCCCCATCTTTGATGCAATGCCCGCCCACTTCAAACCCGATGCCGCAGCAGGCGTGGATGTTGTGTTCCAGTACAACATCTCGGGTTCGGGCGGCGGAGACTGGTTTGTGGCCATAAAGGATTCGGCCTGCACAGTGACAAAGGGCCAGCACGAGAAGCCCACGGCCACCTTGCAGCTTTCTGATGAAGACTGCATGGCCATGTTCACCGGCAAGCTCAACCCCATGACAGCCTTTACATCCGGCAAGCTTGTCATCAAGGGCGATGTCATGAAAACCCAGATAATCGAAAAGGTTTTCGAACCACCCAAATAGGAGGAGGTATCCACCATGGCCACAGGAATCAGAGACAAGGTAGCGATCATCGGTATGGGCTGCACCCGTTTCGGCGAGCGCTGGGATGTGGGCGGCGAGGAACTCCTCGTTGAGGCTTTTGAGGAAGCTATCGCTGACGCTGGAATCGAAAAGAAGGACATCCAGGCTGCATGGTTTGGCACCTGCCTGGAAGAGATAAATGTGGGCAAGAGCGGCCTGCCGCTTTCAACAAGCCTGCGGCTTCCCAACATTCCGGTCACGCGCACGGAAAACTACTGCGCCACCGGAACGGAAGCCTTCCGGGGTGCGGTCTATGCCGTGGCTTCGGGCGCTTACGACATCTGCCTTGCCCAGGGCCTGGAAAAGCTCAAGGACACGGGTTACGGCGGCCTGCCCAACCCCGGCTCCAACGGCGGCACCCTGCCCTGGCAGTGGTGGCCCAACCTTACGGCCCCCGGCTCATTCGCCCAGCTTGCTTCGGCCTACGGCGCAAAATACAAGAGAAGCGATGCCCAGATAAAGGACGCCATGAGCCACATCTCGGCCAAGAGCCATGTAAACGGGGCCAAGAATCCCAAGGCTCACCTTCGCAAGGTTGTCAGCAAGGACCAGATAAAGGCGTCCCCCATCATCGCCCATCCATTGGGACTTTTTGACTGCTGCGGCGTTTCGGACGGCTCGGCCTGCGCCATTGTCACCACGCCGGAAATCGCCAAGAAGCTTGGCAAAAAGGACATCATCTCGGTCAAGGCCCTTCAGCTTGCCCTTTCCAGCGGTTCGGAAATGGCCTTTGACGACTGGGACGGCGACCACTTTGTCACCACCAGCATTTGCAGCAAGCGGGCTTATGCGGAAGCGGGAATCACAAATCCCCGCGAGGAAATCTCCATGATGGAGGTTCACGACTGCTTCTCCATCACGGAGCTTGTAACCTACGAGGATTTGCACATCTCCCCGCGCGGCAAGGCCATTGATGACATCTTGAGCGGCTTTTACGATGCTGATGGCGGCCTGCCCTGCCAGATTGACGGCGGGCTGAAGTGCTTCGGGCACCCCATCGGCGCATCAGGCCTTCGGATGCTCTATGAAATGTACCTCCAGCTCCAGGGCAAGGCCGGCGAGCGCCAGCTCAAAGACCCCAAACTGGGCCTCACCCACAATCTGGGCGGCTTCCCGTTCATGAATGTGTGCGCCATCTCCATTGTGGGCAAGCTGGATGCCTGATTTTAACAGGCGCTTGTTAAAAAAAAATACAGGCAGCAGGGGGCTTTGGGGTTTTGCTCCAAGGCCCCCTGCAACCGGGCGCTTTTCACTATGCTTGGCATTACAATTTTCATGAATACCAGCATGGAGGAAGTAATAGCATTCAAGTGCTGCGCCCTGCCGGACCAAAACCTTGAAATACATCTGCACAACACCGGCAAAGAAGCCCTCTCCATAAAAAGCCGGTTTGTGCTGGATGACGGCCCAAAGCCTTTGACAATAACCGCTGTTTATCCGCCAACAGGCATAAAGCTTGCCCCAGGCCAGACAGCGGCCATCTACACCAGCATGGATGAAAGGGTCTGGGAGCAATACCGCTCCATACGCTTTGAGGAGCAGGGCGGCATATTCCACAGTTTTGCCATCAACACCAACAAGGGCTGAAAAAATGGCCGGAGTACGCGGCCCCAAAAGCACGGGAGAATGCAATGGAAATTCTCAATTACACCGATGACCACAAGAAGTTTCGGGAAGACCTGCGCGCATTTCTGGCAAAGGAGGTCAACCCCTTTATTCCCCAGTGGGAAAAGGATCACATTGTGCCAAAGGAGGTCTGGCGCAAGATGGGCGAAGCCGGTTTCCTCTGCACAGCCCAGGAAAAGGAATTCGGCGGCCACGGCAAGGACTTCCTTTATTCGGTCATCGTGTGCGAGGAAACATCGCGCACGGGCTTTACCGGCCTAACCGCCTCCTTGCACAGCGACATCGTGGTGCCCTACATCGAAACTTTCGGCACGCCGGAGCAGAAGAAAAAGTACATCCCCAAATGCGCTTCGGGCGAGTGCATAAGCGCTGTCGCCATGACAGAGCCTGACCACGGCTCGGACCTGGCCTCCATGACAACAATTTTTGAGGAGGACGGGGATCATTATGTCATCAACGGCACAAAAACCTTCATCAGCAACGGCATAAACTGCGGACTGGTGGTGGTTGCCGCCCGCGACCCCCGCGCTGACAACCCCTATCAGGCCATTTCCATGTTCATTGTGGAAGACGGCACGCCGGGATTTGGCCGGGGCAAGCACCTGGAAAAAATGGGCTGGCACAGCCAGGACACTGCCGAGCTTTTCTTCTCCAAATGCCGCATTCCCAAAGCAAACCTTCTTGGCCAGCTTGGCGGAGGATTCATCATCCTCATGGAAAAGCTCCAGCAGGAGCGACTTGTCTGCGCCATAGGCGCAGTCTGCGCTGCCGAGCAGGTGGTGGAAAAGGTCATCGAATACTGCAAGAACACAAAGGAGCCAAGCGGCAAGCCCATATCCAAAAACCAGGGCACCCAGTTCGCCCTGGTGGAAATGGCAACCGAGGCCAAGCTTGGCCGCGTGTTTGTGGACAAGCTCATTGCCGACCACATGGAAAAGAAAGCCGTTGTGGTGGAAGTCTCCATGGCCAAATACTGGACAACCGACCTGGCCAAACGGACCGTTGACAGGGCAATGGACATCGTGGGCGATCCGGGCTACCTGGAAGCCTTCGGCCTTGCACGCGGATTCAGGGATGTGCGCGTTATGCCCATATTTGCCGGCACAAACGAAATCATGAAGCGCATTGCCGCAGGCTTCATGGGCCTGTAAAAGCAAGTTGTCTGCAAAAAATTTGCAGGGGGGAAACTTTTTTGTAAAAAAGTTTC
>JASEHB010000550.1 GCA_030018745.1 Desulfatibacillaceae bacterium
GGGATGAAATGCCCGCAACATCTGCGGCAGTAACAGCAGCGTGAAGTTCATCAAGGTTTTCCCTGAAGCGCCCCGCTATGCCCTCGTAATCAATGCTTCTGACCCTTGCAAAAAAGGCTTCCGCCTCATCGAATATCTGCTTGAATTCCGAAGGCCTTGAAGGAATAACCGGATAAGGCGGCTTGAAGGAAAGATCAAGGCCCACCACATCGGTTCGGGGCGTCAGGCGGTCAAGCTCCACAAAGCGCAGGCCTGTTATGCCCACATTTTTTATCTGCGCGTAAACACCTGTAATGTCATGCCTTTTTATAAGAATTCCATCCTTTTCAACAATCAGGCCCGGATCCATCCTTTCAGGGTCAATTTTGAGAATCGCCTCAATGAGTATTCCGTCAGGCGCAACCTCAAGCCGCTCCACCCTTCCCACATTAACCCCCCTGTACTTGACTGGGGAGTCCTTATCCATGCCCTGAACGGATTCATCAAAATAAACGGAAAAGAGCTTGCCTTTTTCCAGATAGCCGCTCATGCCCACCCAGATAACTGCGGCAACAGCCAGGCATACGCCTGCAATGAGGAAGATTCCCACGGAGAATTTTGTGCGGTTGCTTGCCATGACCAAACCCTGTTTTTTTTTGCGGCCTTTGCCGGCTGCGCGGTTTATCTGTCTGTTGGGCCTTATCCCCGGCAGTCAGCCCTGACCGTATTTCCCTTAAATTTCCATAATACCAGAAACAAAAAGGCATTGTAAGTAAATCCGGGCATTTTTCTGACAGAAGAAAAAGCCCTATTCCGCCCTGCGGCCCTCCACCTTTGGGTTGAAAAAGCGCTTCACAAGAGGGTCATCGCTGTTATCGCGCAGGTCGGAGGGCTTTCCTATGGCAACAACGCCCTGTTTTGCCTTGTCAAGCATAATGGCTCTGTCTGCCACGGCGAATATGCTGCGAAGCTCGTGGGTGACAATGACCATGGTGGTTTTGTAGATTCGGTTCAGGGTGAGTATGAGATGATCCAGCTCCGAGGCGGTTATGGGGTCAAGCCCAGCCCCCGGCTCATCAAAAAACAAAAATTTCGGGTTTAAAGCCATTGCCCTTGCAAGGCCGGCGCGCTTTTTCATGCCACCGGAAATTTCCGATGGCAGGTGATTTTCGTATCCATCCATACCAACGCTGGCAAGTTTTATGCGGACAAGCTCCATAACCGCATGGCGATCCAGCTTCATGTGCTCAAAAATGGGAAGGGCAACATTTTCGCCCACTGTCATGGAGCCAAGCAGGGCCGAGCTTTGGTACAGAATGCCGATGCGCATCAAGAGACTGCGGTACTGGCTCTCGGAACATTCCGCAACATTGACCCCGTCAATTGTTATTGTGCCTGAAATGGGCGGCAGAAGGCCTATCATGTGCTTTAAGATGGTGCTTTTTCCGCAGCCGCTTCCCCCCACAATGACAACTATCTCCCCTTCGGCCACCTCAAAGGAAACATCCTTCAAGATAACGGTCTTGCCGTATCCGGCCCAGAGATTGGAGACTTTTATAAGGGTCTGACTGCTCATTTCACTTCCAATAAAGTTGGACAAATGCAAAAATCGAATCCCACAGAATTATAAGAAAGATGCTTGAAACCACAGCCGAGGTGGTTGCCTCGCCCACCTCCCCTGCCCCGCCTTTGACCTGAAAGCCCCGCAGGCATCCCACCCAGGTTACAAGTATGCCAAAGGTGGTGCTTTTTATGAATATCCACACAATGTCTTTGAGGGCGAGAATGGCAATGGTCTGGTCAATGTAGGAATCAAAGGTGAGATCAAGAATAAAGACTCCAACCACAAGCCCGCCGAAAACGCCGAAAACGCATGAAAACAAAGTGAGGAAGGGCATGACCACAACAGAAGCTATCATTTTGGGAAGAACCAGAAAAACAACGGGGTTGAAGCCCATGGTGGAAAGGGCGTCCACCTCCTCGTTTATTTTCATGGTGCCTATTTCCGATGCAAATGCAGAGCCTGATCGCCCTGCCATGATTATGGCCGTCATTATGGGGCCTAGCTCGCGCACCATTGCAAGCCCCACAAGGGAGGCCACAAAGATGTTGGCCCCGAACTGGGCAAGCTGCACGCTGGACATGAATGCGATAATAAAGCCAAGCAGAAAGCTGATAAGCCCCACAATGGGAACTGCATCCACCCCCACCCGGCGCATGGCAAGAATTGTG
>JASEHB010000551.1 GCA_030018745.1 Desulfatibacillaceae bacterium
GCCGCATCAGTTCCGCAACCGCAAGGGCAGGGTGCGTGTCATTCAACTGAACCGCAAATTTTCTGGAAAAGCCTGCAAGATTCTTTTCACGCTGAAAGAAAATCCGAAGCATGTCCTGAAGCGAGCAGGAGACAAAAAAGGCCTGCTGCATAAGGCGCAGCTTGCGGCCAACTTCCGGCTCGTCATTGGGGTAAAGCACCTTTGTAATGTTTTCCGAGGCCACCATCTGCTCCACAGCCCGGTAGTAATCCCCCACATTGAAAGCCTCAAAATCAAAGGATTCCGCTGCCTGGGCGCGCCACAGGCGCAGCACATTGGCGTTTTCCACCTCATAGCCTAGAACCGGGGTGTCAAAAGGGGTTCCCAGTATTATTCGATCCGGCGTCCATGCCATGGAAAAGCCCCCGTTGTTGTCGCCAACCATGCGGGTGCTTCCGCCAAAACCAACAGCATAGCGGATTTCCGGATGTGCAATTTCCCAGGGGTTGCCAAAGCGCAGCCATTTGTCGGTTTTTTCCACCTGCCAGCCATTTTCAATGGCCTGGTCAAAAATGCCAAACTCGTAGCGGATGCCATAGCCAATGGCTGGAATGCACTTTGTGGCCAGAGAATCCATGTAGCAGGCGGCAAGTCTTCCCAGGCCGCCATTGCCAAGGCCCGGCTCCTCCTCGTGCTCCATAAGGGCTTCTAAAGTAAGCCCCAGATCCTTTACTGCCCTGCGGGCCTGCTCGTAAATGCCCAGGTTTACGAGGTTGTTGCCCAACTGCGGCCCCATGAGATACTCGGCGGACAGATAGACCACCGTGCGGCTCCCTTTTAAAAAATAGGTTTTTGCGCTTTGAATCCAACGGCGCATCAGCCTGTCGCGCACGGCATAGGCAAGAGCCAGGTAATAGTCGTTCTTGGTAGCAACCTTGGGGAACTTGGCCAGGTTTGTCAGAAGATTGGAAACAATGTCCCTGCGAATAGCCCTGGCGCTGTTTTCGTAATTCAGGGCATCAAGAGAATCCGGGACAGGGGATGGCTTCCGGCTCATGTTTCCTCCTTAAAGGATTTATTTGTTGCAAGACAAAACCTTAATGGAGCTTTAAACAATTTTTACAGCACCGCTTGGCTGCGATTTGCCAGACGCTTTTATTAAAGGAGGATTTTGTTGATAGTTTTCCATGAAGCGCAAACCCCTTTGGCAAACAAAGGGCGTGAATGATTTTTTCTATCATTTAAAGGCAGGGCTGTAAACACGCTGCAAGTAAAAATTGAGGCAAATGCTTTTTTGACAGCTGCTTTTTTACCTACAGGCCGTGATGACGCAAACAGCCCGGAAGCACCAGAAAAACTCTGCGCCTCCGGGCCGTTGTTTTGCCGGATATTCTGGTTTTCACTTCCCTTAATCAAAGGCCATATCTGTTTTCCAGACCTCCCAGACCTTGCCCACCAAATCCGGGCTTGGCTTCAAGGTCATTTTTCCTGGTCTCCAGCCGGAAGGGGTAGCCTGGGTTCCCTTGCTTTCCCGTACAAGCTGGAAAGCCTGAACCTGGCGGAATGTCTCGGAAACATTGCGTCCCACGGGCGGAGTGAGAACCTCGTAGCCCTGAACCTTGCCGTCCGGGTCAATGATGAAGCGGCCACGGGTTTCAACGCCCGACTCATCATCGTAAACTCCGTAAAGTGTGCCAACCTTGCCGCCGCCATCCGAAAGCATGGGAAAGGGAACTCCCCCCTTGACCATTTTGGAAAGCTCGTTGTCATTCCACATTTTGTGAACAAAAACGCTGTCAACGCTCATGGAAAGCACCTGCACGCCCAGCTTTTCAAGCTCCGCATTCTTCTCGGCGACCGCCGAGATCTCGGTGGCTCAAACAAAAGTGAAGTCGCCCGGATAAAAACAGAGCAAAACCCATTTGCCGAGGTATTCGTTAAGCTCCACAGTCACAAATTTACCCTTGAAATAAGCCGGGGCAGTAAAATTGGGGGCTTTTTTTCCGACTTTGATCATGTTTCCCTCCCTTGCATGAGAAGCGGGCTTTTCCTGCACCACCTGCTCTGGGGCATTCTGGCCTTTGCCGTTTTGGCTGTCTTCAACCGGCTTGGCGCAGCCTGGCTGGAAATCCTTTGGCATGGCATCCTCCTTTGTTTCCATTGAAAAAAACACGCAAAACAATTTTGCGTATCAATAAAATTGATAGCCAAAATACCTTTAAAAATCA
>JASEHB010000552.1 GCA_030018745.1 Desulfatibacillaceae bacterium
TTCATTGAACAAGAACGATGGCATCAGGGGTGTTGTTTTTTTTCTTTTCAACCGCCCCTCGCACAGAAATTTTGCTTGACAGGGCGGGGTTTCGCAGGATATTTTAGGTTGGTCAACCAAACAAATTTATTTAAGGGCCTGCCATGACCAAAACTTCCATGAACAAGACATCTCCTGCCAAGACCTTTTCCGCCAGGTCTCCTGCGGCCGGGGCTTCCAAAGCAGCGGAAAAGCAAGGCCGCATTGTATGGGCGCTGTACGAATGCCTTGCTGATGAGGGCCACGAGAATATCACGGTAAAAGACATTGCCGCCCGTGCGGGCATGACCCCTGGGGTCATCCACTATTACTTTGAAAGCAAGGATGCCATTGTGGCCGCCCTGGCAAAGGAGATGTGCCGTCACTACAAGGACCTGGTGGAAATGCGCATTGCCTGCGAGCCGGGCCGCAGGCCCCTGGAGAGCGCCATTGATTTTCTCCTGGATGAGTTCATCTTTGCCAGGCCCATAAACCGGGTTTTTTACAACCTTGTGCAAATGGCCTTTGGCCGCAAAACCCTGGTGGAACCGTTAAGGGAGATGCTTGAAACCTACCGCACCCAGGTCTGCGGCCTTTTTGCCGGCAGCATCATAAGCCCCGGCCCCCAAGCTGTTGCAGCGGTTGCCCTTTTCGAGGGCCTTGCCCTGCAATGGATGATAGACCCAAACGCCATAACCCGCCAGCAGGCAAAGAGCATTCTCTGCGCGATTATACAGTCCAATTTTTTGCAGATGGATAATTTCAAACCCAAACAGGAGAAAAAACCATGATAAAGGAAAATTACAGGGAAAAAAGCTATTGGCTCACCACCCGCGACTACCAGGAGGATGCGCCCCTTGAAGGCGATATCCGCGTGGATGTGGCCATTGTGGGGGGCGGCTTCACCGGGCTGACCACCGCTCACTTTCTCAAAAAGGCCGAGCCTTCGCTCAATGTGGCCCTTTTGGAAAGCCAGGTCATAGGCTTTGGCGCATCGGGCAGAAACGGCGGCTTCAACATGACCCTTTTTGGCCTTACAATGGGAATAACCGCCCTTCGCTTTGGCCGGGCAAAGGCCCGCGAGGCGCATCTTTACATGGAGCGGGCTGTTGACACCTTAAAGGCCCTGGTGGAGGAAAACTCCATTGACTGCGATTATGAGCATCCGGGCTTTCTGCGGGTTGCCACCTCTCCCCAGTATGCAAGGCGCATCCGCCACGAAATTGAGCTTGCCCACGAGCTTGGCCTTGGTGGAATAGAATGGATTGACCAGGATGCGGTGCGCGAGCAGGTTAACAGCCCCACCTATCTGGGCGCCTGGTCCGAGCCGCGCTGCGGGCTTATAAATCCGGCCAAGCTTTCCTGGGGCTGGAAGGGCGTCATAAAGGGCCAGGGCGTTGCCGTTTACGAGCGCAGCCCTGTTATCAGCATGAGCAAAACCGGCAGCAACCGCGTAATTCTGACAACTCCAAATGGACGGGTGGATGCCGCAAAGGTTGTGCTTGCCACAAATGCCTATTCGCACCTTGTCCCCGGCATAAAATGGAAGCAGGTTCCCATCTGGACGCACATTGTGCTAACCGAGCCGCTTACACAAAAGCAGCTTGAGCCAATTGGCTGGAAAAACCGCCAGGGCGTGGAGGACGCCAGAAACCTTGTTCATTACTACCGGCTCACAGCAGATAACCGCCTGCTCATGGGCGGCAGGGACATATCCTTTGCCTATGGCTACAACATGGACAAGGATATCAATGAAAGCGTTTTTAAAGGCCTGAAAAAGGATGTTGCCCAGATTTTCCCCAGCCTTGCCGATGTGCGCTACACCCACCAGTGGGGCGGGCCTGTTTCCGTAACCACTGATCTGACCCCTGCAATGGGTTATTTAGGCAGCAAGAATGTGATTTATTCAGTAGGCTGCATGGGCCACGGGGTGAGCCTGACCCACCTGAACGGCGCAACAGCAGCGGATTTGGCCCTGGAAAAAAAGACGGATCTCACAGACACCTTTTTTGTGAACCGCAGGGTTTTTCCCTGGCCGCCGGAGCCTCTTCGCATGGTTGCTTCAAAGGCGATATTGGCGGCTATGCATGTTCAGGACAAACTCTGCGACTAGAAAACAGGGCGGCCCCAGGAAGACGATAGCTGCGTTGCACTTCGCCGTGCAGGAACTCGATGTACAAAA
>JASEHB010000553.1 GCA_030018745.1 Desulfatibacillaceae bacterium
CTCGCCTGGAGCGGCCAGGGGCGTCTGTGGTTGAAGGGTGAAAGGCGGGCAAAATCCGTAGGTTGGGATAGATTAGTAGGTTGGGCTAGCGCAGTTTACTGCGCGTAGCCCAACAAAAAACGGTACGCTCCCTCCCGGCTCGCGCGCCTTGCCCTCGTTTCCCTGGAACCGCCCTGTACGCCTGGCCGCCCCAGGCGGACGCCTGCTGTGCCGCACTGCACTCGCAATTTCGGTCATGTACTAAAAGTACACTCCCTCATTGCTCGCTTGTGCGACAAAGCATCCGCCTCGCCTGGAGCGGCCAGGGGCGTCTGTGGTTGGGGGTGAAAGGCTGGTAAAATCCGTGGGTTGGGTGGTTCTTGCGCGAAGCGCGGGTTCACCCAACAATTTTGCTCCTCAAAAGCGCACAGAGCGGGTTGGTCAGGTGAAATCCGGCAATGTTGCCGCTTGTCAACATTTGTTACCAGGAGCCTTGTCAATGGCCTACGAACTGCTTGTCATACTGGGTTTTGCCTTGCTTGTCGGCGGGTTTGCGGGCAGCATAATCCCGCTTATTCCAGGGCCGGCCCTTGCCTTTGGTGCACTGGTGGTGATGGGCATTGCAGGGGCCTGGGAGCCGTTTTCAATATGGTTTTATGCTGTAATGGGCCTTTTATGCATTGTTGTAAGCCTCACAGACAACATACTGCCGCTTGTTGGGGCCGGGCGCTTTGGTGGTAGCAGGGCCGGTGTGTGGGGGGCCATAGCGGGCCTTGTTGTGGGCATTTTTATTGCCCCGCCCTGGACAATTTTTTTGGGGGCCTTTGCCGGGGCGGTGGCCGGCGAATACCTTGCAAACCTGAATTTGCGAAAGGCCCTTTATGCAGGATGGGGCGTTTTTCTTGGGTCTGTGGCGGCAATAGCCTTAAAGCTTGCCTACGCAAGCCTTGCCCTCTTTTTCTTTGTAAAAGCCCTTTTTTGGGGATAAGCCAGCCAGCGCCTGCAATTGTTCAGCCGCCCGCAAAACACAACGCATCCGCCCCCTCAATTTTTTTGCCCTGCTGTTTTTAATGGTTGCACGGCCCTTGTTCAGGCGTTAAAGTTGTCCGTAAAGGCTAAAAAAAGGCAGAGTTGTTTGCGTGTGGGCCAAAGGTCTTTTGCGCTGTCTTAAAATTACCAAACCTTTATTTGCAGGCAGGTTTTTTTGTTATGATAAGCATGGGCGTGGATGTTGGAACAAGGTTTGTAAAGGTGTGCATTGCAAAAGACAACCGCATGGCTGGCTTTGCAATGGCTCCGGCGGGCAATTCAATGAAGTCGCTGATTGAAGGGCTTGCCGCAGAAGCAGCCAGCCAGGCAAAGGTGAGCACGCGCAAAATTTCGCGCATTGCTGCAACCGGAATGGGCGCAGCCCTTGTAAAAAGCGCCTGCGGGCAGATTTCCGAGACCCATTGCGCGGCCCTTGCCATTGGGGCTTTTCACCCGGAGGCCCGCACAGTTGTGGATGCAGGAGGGCTTTTCATATCCATAGGCCTTATGGATGAAAAGGGCGCACTTGTGCGCACCCTGACCAACGACCCCTGCGCAGCGGGATCCGGCAAATTTTTGGAGATGGTGGCTCAAGCCCTTGAAATGCCCCTTGAAGAGCTGGCGCACATGGGTTTTGATGAAAATCAGGCCCTTGCTGTTGAAAGCAACTGCGCTGTTTTTGCTGAATCCGAGGTCATAAGCCAGGTCAATGCAGGAGCAGACCCCAAAAGCGTGTGGGGCGGGGTTTTGCACTCTGTTGCAGCCCGCACGGCCACCCTTGTGGAAAGGATAAACGCTGTTGACCCGGTGTATGCAGTGGGCGGGGTCAGCGCCATTGCCGGTTATCGCGCCCGGCTGGAAGCCATTTCCGGGCGCAAGCTTGTTCTGCCGGATTTTGCCCCCCAGGCAGCCGCAGCTTTCGGGGCTGCCATTTATGCAGCAGGTCTTCCGGCCAAAGGGCTTTTGGGCCGCATTTTCAACTAGGCCAATAAAAAGGGACAATCCATGAGGCGCTACCGAACCTTGTTTTATCTTGGGGCCTTGTACAATTTTGCTGTTGCACTGTCAGCCTTTGCATTTTCGGGCCGCATATTTCCCATGCTGGGCATGGAAGTTCCGGCAGACCCCATGTGGTTTGAGCTTTTTTTGGGGGCGGTTTTTGTTTTTGGAATAGGCTACTACTGGGTT
>JASEHB010000554.1 GCA_030018745.1 Desulfatibacillaceae bacterium
CAGCCCTGTATGGAATCTTTTTTGGCATATTGTTTATAATAACCCAAATCCGGTAAAGCTTACACAAAAAAATCCGGCAGATGCCCTTCTTTTCCTGGCAGCAGCAAAAAAAAAGGGCTGATGGGAAAAACCCACCAGCCCCTTGTTGTGCTTACAGCAGGATGAAGCTTACATCAGGTAAGGCACCATGAGCAATGCAACAACATTGAGAATCTTGATCATGGGGTTGACGGCCGGGCCAGCGGTGTCCTTGTAGGGGTCGCCTACGGTGTCGCCGGTGACGGCTGCCTTGTGGGCTTCGGAGCCTTTGCCGCCCAGATGTCCGTCTTCAATGTATTTCTTGGCGTTGTCCCATGCAGCGCCGCCCGTGGTCATGGAGATGGCCACGAACAGACCCGTGATGATGGAGCCGATGAGCAGACCGCCAAGGGCCACCTTGCCAAGGAGCAGGCCAACAACAATCGGCGCCACAACGGGCAGCAGTGCGGGAACCAGCATTTCCTTGAGTGCAAAGGTGGTGACGATGTCAACGCATGCAGCGTAGTCGGGCTTGGCTGTGCCTTCCATGATTCCGGGGATTTCACGGAACTGGCGGCGGACTTCCTCGACAACTGCGCCGCCTGCGCGGCCAACAGCGTTCATGGCCATGGAGGCGAACAGGTAGGGCAGCAGGCCGCCCACAAACAGACCGATGATGACATTGACATCACCAAGGTCAAAGTGGATGGAGTCTGCACCGCCATGAAGCACGAATTCCTGCACATACGCTGCAAAAAGAACCAGGGCGGCCAGACCGGCGGAGCCGATGGCATAACCCTTGGTAACGGCCTTGGTGGTGTTGCCGACTGCATCCAGGGGATCGGTGACGGCGCGCACGGAGTCATCCAGGCCAGCCATTTCAGCGATTCCGCCTGCATTGTCGGTGATGGGGCCGTAGGCGTCAACGGCAATGACCATGCCGGTCATGGAGAGCATGGACATGGCTGCCATTGCAATGCCGTAAAGGCCTGCAAAGTGGTAGGATACCCAGATGCCAAGGCAGATGGTGAGAACGGGGGCAGCCGTGGCCTGCATGCTCACGCCAAGGCCCGCGATGATGTTGGTGCCGTGGCCGGTTACAGAAGCCTGGGCAATGCGCTTCACAGGGCCGTACTTGCCGGTGTAGTACTCGGTGATGATGACAATTGCCACCGTGAGCACAAGGCCGACAAGAGCTGCATAGAAAAGCTCGATGGGCAGAATGTCGTTGGGCATTCCAACCATGATTTTGTCAAATGCAAAGTAGAAGGCAATGGCTGCCAGGATGGCGGAGCCGAACATGCCCTTGTACAGAGCGCCCATGATGTACTCGGACTTGCCAAGGCGCACAAAGAAAACCGCAACGGCGGAGGCCACGATGGAGATGGCGCCAAGCACAAGCGGGAATGTGGTTGCAAGCTCAAATGTGGGGAAGAGCAGGTGGCCAAGAAGCATGGCCGAAACTGCGGTCACACAGTAGGTCTCGAAAAGGTCGGCTGCCATGCCGGCGCAGTCGCCCACATTGTCGCCCACATTGTCTGCAATAACTGCGGGGTTGCGGGGGTCGTCTTCGGGAATGCCTGCTTCCACCTTGCCCACCAGGTCAGCGCCGACATCGGCGCCCTTGGTGAAGATACCGCCGCCAAGACGGGCAAAGATGGAGATGAGGCTTCCGCCAAATCCCAGGGCAACAAGGCTGACAACTGCCTCACGGGTGGAGCCTCCGCCCATTGTAAGCAGTGTGTAGTAGCCTGCGGTGGCGGTGAGGGCAAGGCCCGCAACCACCATGCCTGTGACAGCGCCGCCCTTGAATGCCAGGGAAAGGCCGGCTGCAAGGCCTTTTTTGGCTGCCTGGGCAACGCGCACATTGGCGATAACACTGACCCTCATGCCGATGTAACCGGCCATGTAGGATGCCACAGCGCCAAGTGCAAAGCCAGCGGCTGCTTTCCAGCCCAGTGCCACGAACAGGAGCACGAAAATCACTCCGCCCACAAGCGCCATGGTCTTGAGCTGACGGTTAAGGTAGGCGATGGCGCCTTCCTTGATTGCTGCAGCAATCTCAATCATTTTGCCGTCTCCGGCAGGGGCGCTGCGCACCACGCCTGCCAGAATCAGCGAGAACAGAACCCCGAAAACGCCCACTATTGTACAGGTAAGTGGGATATTAGCTACTG
>JASEHB010000555.1 GCA_030018745.1 Desulfatibacillaceae bacterium
ACTTTGCGAGAAAGGAGGGAGTGTACAGTTGGTACATGACCGACTTTCGAGCAAAGAGCAACACCGCCCACGACTTCCTGGGGCCGCCAGAAATTTTATGAGAAATAAAAGCCTCTCCATAAGCCTTGCCATCGGCGTTCTGCTCTCCGCCACGGCGCTTTACTTTGCGCTCAAGCCCGTGCCTTTCGGCGAGCTGGCGGGCTATGTGCGCACTGTCAATTACTGGTGGATCGCCCCTGCCCTGGCTGTTGCTGTTGTCGGCTTTGTGTTGAGGGTCATCCGCTGGCGCATCATCCTTTCCTCGACTGTGAAAATTAGCTTCTGGGACGCCTTTCACCCCATGATGGTGGGATTCATGATGAACTGCGTGCTGCCCGGAAGGGTGGGCGAGCTGGCCCGGCCCGTCATCCTGCGCCAGAGAAACCGCGCAAGCTTCATGGCCGTGCTTGCAACCGTTGCCGCAGAGCGCGTGTTTGACCTTATCATCCTCATGGGCCTTTTTCTTGTTGTGGCGCTTTCCGTGCCCATTGACCCGGCCTTTGAAATGCAGTTTGGCCAGTACACCCTAAACAAGGCGGCTTTGGAGACAATTGCACTTTCCATGGCCCGACTTATGGCCCTTCTCATTGTTTTCATTGCTCTTTTGAGCATAAACAGAACCCGCCTGCTTTGCGAGCGCGCTGTCATGGCCGCCCCGAATTACCTGTTTTTTCTGCCGGGCAGGGCAAAAACATGGTTAAGGCTAAAGGCCTGCGTGTTTGCTGTTGGCACAATGGAGCACATGGCAAAGGGCTTTGATGCGGTTAAAAGCCCCGGCAGGCTTGCTGCCTGCCTGCTGCTCTCCGCCGGGGTGTGGATTCTCACCGTGGTTTTCCATGTCATCCTATCCCAGGGCTTTTTGGGCCTTGAGCTGTCCTTCCTTGAATGGACCGCCGTCACGGTTGTGGTGTGCTTCTTCATAATGCTGCCCTCTGCTCCGGGCTTCTGGGGCCTTTGGGAGGCAGGCGGAGTCTTTGCGCTTCTGCTCTTTGGCGTGGGCCACAAGGAGGCAGCCGCCTTCACCCTCATCAACCATGTGGCGCAAATCCTTCCGCCCATTGTCCTGGGCGCAATTTCAGCAGGCGTCCTGGGCATAAGCATAACCCGCCTTGCAGATGAAAGCCGCAAGGCCAGGCTTGATGAGAATCCGCCCTCATGCAACAGCCCGGACAAAACCCAGGAATAAGCCCGATATCAAGCACGGTATTAAGCCCCTCCCCAAAAGCATTTTCTGCCGGAGAGAACCCCTTTTTTAAGCGCACCAACACAAAAAATGTCAATTTGCCATTGGCTTTTGCGGAAAAATTTCTTACTGTTATTGTGGAAATGCCCAGTATTGGCAAAATTTGTTAACTGCAAACTTTCTGGAAGAGAAAATGGCCATACTTCCCATAAGAACATATCCGGATCCCATCCTTGCACAAAAGTCCGCGCCTGTTACGGAATTTGACGACTCTGTCTCCAAAATAGTTGAAGACATGAAGCAGACCATGCAAAACGCCCCTGGAATAGGCCTTGCAGCCGTGCAGGTGGGCATTGCAAAGCGCATACTCATTTTTGATGCAGGCCAAGCGGCCCAGCGCGAGGATGAGGGTGAAGGTGAGGGTGAGCATAACCAGGACCAGGAGCAGGAGAAGCCAAGCAACATTGTTGTTTGCATAAACCCGGTTATAACATCCGCCCAAGGCTCGGTTGTAAGCGAAAACGAGGGCTGCCTCTCGGTGCCGGAATTAAGGGCCAATGTAACCCGTAGCGCCTGCGTGCGGGCAAAGGCCTTTGATGAAAACGGCGCACCCTTTGACCTGGATCTGGAAGGCATGGCTGCAATAGTTTTTCAGCACGAGCTTGATCACCTTGAGGGCGTTCTTTTTCTGGAACGCATCAGCCGCCTTAAACGGGACCTGTATAAGCGAAGGGTAAGAAAATGGCAGAAGGATGTGTGAGGGGGGGGCGGCCCCAGGCGGGCGTGGGCTGCGTTACGCGGGGCATCGCCGGGTCTCGATGTACTATGAGTACACCTTCGCCCCGGCTCGCCCCGCAAGCCTTGCCCACGCACCACCTGGAACCGTCCTTTACGCCGTTGGTTGAAAAGGGAAAAACTTCTCGCTGGAACCGCCCCGTGCGTTTGTGGTTGAAAAGAAAAAACTTCTCGCTG
>JASEHB010000556.1 GCA_030018745.1 Desulfatibacillaceae bacterium
CCGGGTAACCGGGGCGCCTTTTTTTGCCTTAAAAAGCCCAAAGATATTGCAGGGTATGACAAATTGGTATAGGGAGAGGAAGCTGCTCCGCGCGCTCGCGGTTGGAGAAAAACGGTTGCGCAGCCGTTGCCTGCCGTCAATTCTGTTAAAAGGGGTTGTTACATTCAGGAAATGAAGCTACTTGAAAAAATAAGCAATCAAACTGCACTTGTCCTTCTGTATATGGCCGGGGCGGCGGTTTTTGCCATGATGCTTCTCACCTGTGCGGATGTTGTGCTGCGCTTTTTCCGGCGGCCCATACCCGGCACCTATGAGCTTGTGGCCCAGCTTGGAGGCATTGCCGTGGCCTTTGCAATGGCTCATACCACGGCAGTAAAGGGCCATGTGGCTGTAAGCATTGTGGTAAGCCGCTTTTCAGCGCGCACCCAGAGCATTCTTGATGGGATTACGGCTCTTTTGGGCTTTGGCGTCTTTGCCCTGGCGAGCTACAAGCTTGCTCTTATGGGCCGCGAGTACCAGCTCAGCAACCATGTTTCTGCAACCCTGCAACTGCCCCTTTACCCCATAGTTTACTCAATTGCCGTAGCGCTGTCCGTTGTTTGCCTTGTGCTGCTTTCTACATCTGCGGGCTATTTCAAAAAGGCGCTTTCCTGATGGCAATAGCCCCTCATACAGCCGGAATAATCGGCATTGTTCTTCTTGTAATCCTTCTCTTTTCGCGGATGCCCGTGGCCTTTGTCATGGCCATGCTGGGCTTTTTGGGCTTTGCTTTCGTGGTGAATGTGGATGCAGCCATATCGCTGCTGGCAAAGGACATCTACACGGAGTTCACAAGCTACGGGCTTACTGTCATACCCCTTTTTGTGCTCATGGGCCAAGTGGCCTTTCAGGCTGGCATAAGCAGCCGCCTGTATGATGCGGCCCATGTGCTTTTCGGACGGCGCCGGGGCGGGCTGGCAATGGCTACCGTGGGCGCCTGCGCAGCCTTTTCTGCGGTTTCAGGCTCCACCAATGCCACGGCTGCCACAATGGCTGTGGTCACCCTGCCGGAAATGAAGCGCTACGGTTATGATGACGGCCTGGCTACAGGAACTGTGGCCGCAGCCGGGAGCCTTGGCATACTCATCCCTCCCAGCGTCATCTTCATTGTTTACGGCATTCTCACCCAGCAGTCCATCGGCAAGCTCTTTGCCGCTGGCATTTTGCCTGGAATACTGCTCACAATACTGTTTCTGGCAACAATAGCCATTCGTGTGCGCTTGAATCCGGCCATTGCGCCGCCTGGAGAGAGCACCTCCACCGGGCAGAAGGCAAGGGCATTTCTGGGGGTGGCCGAGGCGCTCATCCTTTTTGTGCTTGTCATCGGCGGAATCTTCATGGGGATTTTCACTCCCACCGAGGCCGCGGCAGTGGGGGCAATGCTCACCATACTCATTGCCGTGATGCGCCGCCAGCTTTCCGTAAAGGGCTTTGGCAAGGCCCTTGCCGATACCACCCGCATATCCTGCATGGTAATGATGATTGTCACCGGGGCTGTCGTCTTCGGCCATTTCATGACCATCACCCGCGTGCCTTACAACCTTGCGGAATGGATTGCAGGCCTGCCCCTGCCCGGATATGCGGTCATGGGCGTTATCATCCTTGTTTACCTTCTGGGCGGATGCTTCATGGATGCCCTGGCAATGGTCATGCTAACCGTGCCAATCTTCTTTCCGGTTGTCCTTGCTTTGGGCTACGACCCCATCTGGTTTGGCGTTACCATTGTTCTTGTTACGGAAATGGGGGTCATCACCCCGCCCGTGGGGGTCAATGTCTATGTTGTGTCAGGGGTGGCCAAAGATGTGCCCCTTGAAAAAATCTTCCGCGGGGTTGCGCCCATGCTCATTCCTCTGTTTATCTGCATAGTTATGATAATGGTGTTTCCCAAGCTGGCCTTGTATCTGCCCAGCCTGATGAAATAGATGGGCAGGGACAGAGGGCATTTGTCCAAAAAAAATCAAATGGAATTGCCCATGATTGAGAGCGTGAAAATACCCTGCGAGGACTTCTTTCTGGAGGGCCGTCTGACGCTGGGCCGCAGCCGGGCTGCGGCGGTTATCACCCACCCTCATCCATTATATGGGGGGGATATGCACAACCCTGTGGTGGAGGCCCTGGAAAAGGCATACTTTGACAAGGGTTTTTCCAC
>JASEHB010000557.1 GCA_030018745.1 Desulfatibacillaceae bacterium
CAACTTTTGCATCAAAAGCAGACTGTATTTATGAAGAAGCCTCAAAAATGTACTTATCTATCTGTAAATATTTATATTTTTTTATAGGCAAAATTTTTCATGAATTGTTCGGGTTAGGTTGCTTCCCCATGTAGGGGCTGATAAGATATTTGATTGGGGTGTTTTTAGGCCCCGAAACGGGCAAAGATTGCCCATTGCATATTATAAAAGCCGGTAACCATGCCTGAAAAAAGACTGGGCCTGGACATTCGGGAGCAGGGTGTTGCCGCCGTGCTTGTCCGTGGAGGCCTGAAGACAAATCAGATACTGGCCCATGCCTGGGTTCCGGTAAACGGCGATTTGGGCATTGCAAAGGCCCTGGACCAGGCCCTGGCCAGCGTCTCCGCCCAGGCTGGCATAGAGCGCTGCCCGGTTGCAGCCTCCTTTTCCGATGAGGATTTTTCCTTCCGTCTTGTGGAAACCCCTTTTTCCGAGCAGCGCAAAATCCGCCAGATTCTTCCCTTTGAGCTGGAAACCCTTCTTCCGTTGAGGGCCGAAGATATTGTCTCCGACTACCTCGTTGTGGAAAAGGGCCAGACCACAAAATGCCTGGCCGCTGCCCTGCCCTTTTCTGCTGTGGCAAAAAACCTGGAGCTTTTGGAGCAAAGCAGCATCAACGCAGAAAGCCTTTGTGTTTCAGCAGCCAGCGCTGCCCTGCTTCTTGCCTCAAACCCGGATATTCCAAAAGACGCCTTTTTTGTGGATGCAGACAATAAGAGAGCCTGCATCATCCTTTTGCAGGAAGGCAAACTTGTTTTTATGCGGCTTGTGGCAGGCCCCTTTGACAGGCATCTGCCCCAGCTTGCCGAGCAGATGAGCTTTTCGGCAAGAGCATACAGCCAGGGGGCTGACGAGGAATTCAAGCCCGCAGCAGTATTTGTTACAGGCCCTGCATTTGCCAATACGCAGGCGGCAGAGGAGCTTGCAGGCTGGGCCGGGATTGAGGTTGTTGTAACAGACCTGGCGCAGCAGACACGGATACGGAGCCTGGACGAAGGCTCCGGACAATGGCAGCCCGCACTTCTGGACGGGGCCTTGTCCCTGGCCCTTGTGGAGCCATCATCCAACAGAGGCTTCAACCTGCGCCAGGGGCCTTTTGCCGTGAGCACCCACTGGGAAAAGCACCACGACTCCCTTATTCATGCGGGTGTGCTTTTGGGCATACTGCTTTTTGTGCTTGCCGCAGGCTTTGTGGGCGATACCCTTCTTGCAAGCCGCAAGGCATCTTTAATGCAGGAGCAGCTTGTTGCCCGCTACACGGCCATAACCGGCCAGGCCCCGGTAACCGGCAATCCGGCCCGCGAGCTTATGGGGAAAATCGCCCAACTGAAAGACGAGGCGGCAATACCCGGCGCAGAGGGGCATGGCAGAAGGGTGATAGACATTCTGCGCACCCTTTCCCAGAATGCCCCTTCAGGCGCTGATATCCGCCTGACAAGGCTCACCATCAATCCTGATGGCGTGCAGGTGGATGGAGAAACAGACGCAATTTCCGTTGTGGACGACTTCCAGGGCAGCCTTATGGCCCGCGATATATTCGAGCAGGTTACCATCCTTTCCACAGATATTGACAGCCGCACCCAGAAGGTGCGCTTTCGCATAAAGGCAACTGTGGCCCAGGCCCCTTAAAGGAAAAGTCCATGATTTCAAAGCTGGACAAAAGGGAAAAAATTCTGGTGGGGGCAGTTGCAGGCCTTCTGGCCATTGTGCTTGTCCACAGCCTTGTTCTCTCGCCCCTTGCCAACTGGCGCTCCAACACCCAGGCCAGAGTCCTCCAGCAGGAGGCGGACATGGCCCGCATGGGAGACCTGGCCGCCCATTACGAGGCCCTTGTGCAGAAGCAGAGCCAGGCCTTGAACCGCTATGCAGGCAGGGATGAGGGCTTCAGCCTGTTCACCTATCTGGACAGGCTTGCTGACCGGGCGGATGTCCAGAGGTTTCGGACCTACATCAAGCCCTCAACCAGCCCTGTGCCCGACAGCCCCTTCCGCCGCTCCCTTGTGGAGATGAAGCTTGCAGGCCTTTCCATGGAGCAGCTTATGGCCTATCTCTTTGCCATTGAAAGCTCGAAAAACCAGATTTCAATCTCCCGCATCGCCATTACCGAGACCGGCAGGGACAGCCGTCTTGTGGAGGCGGTGCTTCA
>JASEHB010000030.1 GCA_030018745.1 Desulfatibacillaceae bacterium
ACGGCCTCCTTAAACCCGAATGGCCCGGCCAAAAGGGCGTCCGGAAAGGTCTGCCTGCCCGTGTTGTAGGTCATCACCGAATCGTTGTAGGCCTGCCGGGCAAATGCCACCTTGTTTTCCGTGGATGTCAGCTCTTCCATAAGCTGGGACATGGTCTGGTTGGCCTTGAGATCCGGGTAGTTTTCCGCCACAGCCAAAAGGCGGCCCATGGCCCCGGTAAGCTGGCCCTCGGCCTGGTTAAGACCCTTCATGGCTTCCGGGGAGCCGGGGCTGGCAGCAGCCTTTTTGCTGGCAGATAATGCCGTGTTGCGGGCTGCAATAACAGCCTCAAGGGTTTCCCGCTCGTGCTTGAGGTATGCCTTTGCGGTCTCCACAAGGTTGGGAATGAGATCATACCTGCGGTTAAGCTGCACATCAATCTGGGCAAAGGCATTTTCATAGCGGTTTTTAAGCCGCACAAGGCGGTTGTAAATGGCCACGCCGTAAACCGCCAAAACGATAATCAAGAATAGCAATACTCCCAAAATCATAAGAGCTGCTCCCATTTTCTTTTCTCCTTTCCGGATTTTTTAATGGCCTGGCAAAGAGATTGTGAAGGAACAATCGCAGTATTTTATTTCATATCCTACAAAGCCTGGTATGGCAAGAACATGGGTGTTTAAGCAGTATTGGCCGGAGAGGATTTAAGCCCGAAGTCTTCCGCAAAAATGCAGGCCGCCTTTACCATGGAGCGGAAATGGCCGCCTTTGCCGGAATAGGTGCAGTCTGCGTGAGTAGCTGCATAGTGCGCCGAAAAGGAGGACAGCCCTAACCCTTTGCGTACCGGATGTCCTGGGGAGCAAGGGTGGCAAACTTCCAGTTCCATTTTTCAGCCGCGGCGCATTGGTCCATTATCGAAAAAGCCATGAGCAAAGCTAACAGCCGCCCATAAGCCTGTAAACACAAGCCCTAAAGCCATCCTTTAACTTGCTTTGTTCAAATCCGCCAGAATCTGCTCTGCTCACGGATTTCAGCCCTATGATTTCATTATGCACCAGCCTGCAATGCCCAGCATTTTCAAGGCATATTCCGCACAATGGCCGGCTCGATCAAGTACCAGAGACGCTCTGGCAACAATCTTGCCACCATATAGGCGAGCCTGTTCCCTGCCCCGCCTCTGGAAGCCCTTTACGGGTTTGGACTCGAAAAATCGGATGCCCCAACCAGCGGGAAGGGACAGGATCCCCAAACCCCGGCCACGGAAAGAGTGGAATCATGGAAAAGAAGGGGCCATGGTCGGGCAGAAGATTTAATCTCCATTACCCATGACTATATAGCTCCTTTATGGAGATACTGGCTGCCAGCGGGGCCTAGTGTATCCCCAGAGTCTCCAGCAGGTTGTTGTCCACCGCACCGGTCTCCGTCATGCCCCTATTTTTCTGGAAGCCGAGGATGGCTTTTCGGGTTAAAGGGCCGTAAATGCCGTCCACCCGTGCGGTGTAATATCCCAGGTCCTTGAGGGCTTGTTGAACATTTCGGATGGACAGGGCGCTTTGCTGCCATGCCTCGGCACGGCCGGTCTGATCTGGGCTGCGGGATGTCGCAGGTTCAATGGTTTTCTTTATCTCCGCAGACTTTTCCCCTTTTGCCCAGGACTCTTCATAGGCCTTCTCCACCTGGGCCAGGAAGTCCAAGTCCGGCTCACTTGTCTTTTGCTCCGGGGCAGACTTGTCTTGGGCGGTTTCCTTCAGAGGAGAAGGCTTCTTTGGGGCTGCTTGAGAGATGTTGCCAGAGGATGCTGCACCCTTGTCAGACGCAGGCATTTGACTGCGGCCGGAGCGATATGCCAAAAGATGCTGCTCAATTTCCTCCAGAAGTTCTTGCGGATAGTGCTTTCCCGCAGCTTCCTTATAGACCCTGCGTGTTTGCCGGACCAGGGTTTCCCTTTGTCCGGGCAAAAGCTCCACAGGTTTCACGCCGTACTTGATCATGCCTTCCAGGGCGCGCCTGTCCTCATCACGGGTGCCCTGGACAAATGATGCGGTAATAGCGCTCCTTCCCTGGTTCAGGTTTTGGTGGTATTTTTCCGAAAGACCTTCCCAGGCCTTGTTGGCCAGGACAATGCCTCCAGGGGAATACCGCAGCTTGAGATCGTTGACATAGTGTACATTCGTGTACATCTGTGTGCCCACAATGAAAATGGCTGGAGCCAGAACGGTATTGAGCATCCCCATGCGAAAGCTTGCGGGCACTTCGCTTGGCTCGATGAGCAAGGGCGTGGCTCCCAGGGCTTCGACCGTCATGATTTCAATGGGCCCGTGCATTGGAATCCGGGATCCTGTAAAGTCATCAAGCCTCCGCAAAGGGATTTTTGCAGAATACAACTGGTCAAAACCCTGATCGAGCCAAAGCAGAAGCTTGAAACCGCTTTGGGAAAAGTAATGATCAAAGGTGTCGAACATGGCCTCACGCACGAAATCCACCTCGTCATAGTCCCGAAACAGGAAGGGAAGCCCAAGTACGAGCATTTCAGGACAGGCGTCATTCATCCCCAGTTGCGCCAAGCCCGCGCCATGAATCTGGCCGATTCTCATTTTTTGAAGATATTCATTGTCATTGCCCATGACCCCACCCCAGTAAACCCTGACAGACACTTTCCCTTCGGTGGCTTCTGCAAACCAGGGCATGAAAAGGCTCTCGACCTGTACAGCGTAACCCAGACCCTTGGGCGCCAGGGTGGCGAACTTCAGATTCGTGAGGCCCCCATTGCCTTCATCCGCCAAGGTGGGCCGCAGCAGAGGCCCCCAGCAGGCCAGGGCCAGACACACCGCCAGGCCGATGATCACGAGTTTTTTCATGGTCGGGTCTCCCTTTTGATTTAAGGATAGCTGTTTTCCACTATCCAGCCGCCCACGGGCAAGCTGGCAGAGCAGAGTTGAAAATAAGGCCCGTCCTCCGGCCACACCCCATAACTGGTTTGCAGGCCGTGGCCCTTTGGAGCGCTAAAAAACAAACAGGTCCGCGCCGCCAGCCACCGGCAGGGCCGCGCCCGTGATATAGGAAGCTTCCGGCCCGGCCAGAAAGACCACGGCAGCCGCCACTTCCCCCACCTGGCCCAATCGCTTCATGGCAATGCGGTCCGTGATGCGCTCCATGGTCTTCCTGTCTTGAAGCCGGACCGCCTCGGTGTCAATGAACCCTGGCAGGACTGCATTGACGGTGATGTTGTGCCGCGCCCCCTCCAGGGCCAGGGAGCGGGAAAGACCCAGCAGCCCGGCCTTGGAGGCTCCGTAACCCGGCTGGGCAAGCGCCCCGGTCTGCGCCACAAAGGAAGATATGTTCACGATGCGGCCCCATTTCTTTTTCTTCATGCCCGGCCAAACAGCCCGTATGCAGTTAAAAGCGCCCGAAAGATTGACCTTGAGGTCGCGCTCCCACATGTCCGGGTTTTGCTTTTCCAGCAGGGCGAAGTTGTCCATGACACCCGCGTTGTTGACCAGGATGTCGATTCCGCCCCATTGGGCTTCAATGTCCGCCACCACCTGGCAAATCTCATCAGGACAAGTCACATCCATTTTGCAGGCGCGGCTTTGCACACCCATTTCCTCAATCTTTTTGCACACCTCCAGGGTATGGACGCCTCCTGACCGGGCAAAATGGGCGGCCAGTATGCTGTAGGAGACCAGGGACAGCGGGTCTTCCTGCGCGCCCTCCACAAGTAGATCCGTGACCGCCACATCGGCACCGGCATCTCCCAGGGCTAAAGCGATGCCCGCCCCCAGGCCCCGTGATGCGCCGGTGACCAAGGCCACCTTGCCAGTCAGCGGTTTTTGGCTTGCCATGATTTCAAATCCTCCGCTTGGTATCCATGCCCATGAGCCGAGCCAGGTTGCCGCCGAACATCTTGCGTCTGTCGTCTTGGGTGATGGCCGGATACCCGTAGCCCTGCTGCATGTCTTGAGGAATCTGGAATTCCCTCATGCCTTTGACCGCAGCGGCTATCTGGAACCCGAAGCCCGCGTAATCGGTGCCCCAGATGATCTTGTCAGGGCCGACAAAGCGCAGGGCCTCGCCGATGATTTTTGC
This sequence comes from Desulfatibacillaceae bacterium, assembly GCA_030018745.1. Lineage (GTDB taxonomy): Bacteria > Desulfobacterota > Desulfobacteria > Desulfobacterales > Desulfatibacillaceae > JAGVAW01. Next base: position 4,066 of record JASEHB010000030.1, read on the forward strand.
GAACTTGCGTGGCGCGCACAAAGCCCAGGGCACCAGGAGGGAAAGGCACACATACACATTGGGATGCCCCATTGCCACCATGTTCAGATCATCGCAGTACGGGTAGCCCATGTGGAAGGCCACGATCTTTAAGCCCGGAAAATCCCTGGCAACATCGTCCAGATGGATGGGCAGAGCATACTTGCTCTTGCCAGGCGGCACCCAGCAGAAGCCCGTATGGATGTCCAGAACGATGTCAAGCTCCTGGGCCTTTTCATAAAAAGGCCAGAGATCCGGATCGTTTATGTAGGTGTCTTCGGGTGGATAGAACTTGAATATCTTCGCGCCCCTTTCCTTGACCCAGTAGGTCAGCTCCCAGACCGCGTTGGCAACGCCCCGCTGCTTGATGGGGCTGATGTTTGGCTGGTACATGAAACGGCCCGGATTCGACTCCACCACCGTGGCCATCTCGCCGTTGGTGCACCAGCGGCTGGTGTAGCCAGTGGTGTCCATCATGGATTCGGGAAGCAGGCAGGCAATGTCCACCCCGTGCTTGTCCATGCAGCGCAGCAGGATTTGCGGGTCAGCGCTCTTGATCATTTCCCATTCCTCAAGGCTTAACAAAAACGAGTCCGGCATACCCGTGACCATGGGCCGGGAAATGTTCTCGATGGCCCGCCACCACATCTGCACCCCAGGGAAATGGTTGACCGCTTTCATGTCGCCGATAAGATGGGCCTCCGGGTCGATCTTGAAGAAGTCGTCCTTTGCATTGGTTTCCGTTGTCATCGCGGCGTTCTCCTCAACTGGTGCATTCGTGTTATATCTGGGGCAGGTCTTGGGCCTTTTTCATAAACTTGTCCACCTTGCTTTTAAGCCCAGGGGTGTCCAGCCAATACTCCGGGTAGAACTTTTCCTTGCCCGCCAGAGGGTTGACCGTGCAGCCCAGCCAGTGGGCGGTCATAAGGTCTGCGTAGCAACGCCCGCAACGGGCGCATTTGACGATGTCCTTTTCCCTGCCTTCCTTTGTCTTGACAGGCCAGAAAGGGTCCGCGATGGACTGGCGTCCCAGGGAGATGATGTCGGTCTTGCCGCTTGTTATAGCCGCGGCGGCGGTGGCGGGCCGGATGAAGTTGGGCGTGATGACCGGCAGACCACCCGAAGCTTCCTTGAAACCGGGCGCCCAGCGGGTGTAGTCGTCCTCGCCGTCTGGCGCAAAGGCCGCGCCGGGGTTCTCATAGGAGCCCTGTGAAATGTCGAAGAAGTTGGCCCCGGCATCCCTGCACCAGGCCACCACCTGCTTCACCTCCTCGTGGGTGATGCCGCCGGGCATCAGTTCATCGCCCGAAAGGCGCACCCCCAAAGGTTTTTCAGGGCCGATGGCCTCACGGGTTTTGCCCACGATGTTGATCAAAAAGCGCGCCCGGTTTTCCAGGCTACCGCCGTACTGGTCGTGGCGATGGTTGCTCCGGGGAGAAAGGAACTGGTGAATGAGATACCCGTGGGGTGCGTGCACCTCCAGGGCATCGTACCCTAGATCGAAGGCAGCCCTGGACTGGCAGGCGAAGCGACTCTCCAGGTCGGTTATCTCGGCAACAGTGAGTTCCCGCGGGGTGTCACCGAAAATGATGTGGCCCATCTGTGGCAAGTTCTTGAGCAGAAGCTCGTAGGCCATGAGTCGGAAGCCTTCATACTCCTCATCATTCATGTTCTTAAGCGTTTCATATTCCGGAATCAGGGCGTGCAGGTCCGGAGGGGCCAGCCTTTTGATCTGCTTGTACCAGCCCTTGTTAAGCTTGCGCAGATCGGTTTCCATGGGAATGGCCGAAGGCGCACCGGCCGGGCAGTCCCGGCTTTCCGCATGGGGATGGCCCTGACGGCCCCACCCGGGGGAAAGCTGGATGCAGACCTTGACGCCGTTAAAATGGTGCAGCACATCCAGCATCTCGCTGTGGAAGCGGTAGTACCGCTCGTCTATCAAGAGCGATGGGTTCAGAGACTCCTGGCCGCCCCAGCGGTAAGGATTCATTACCACGCACTCGGTGATGATCAGTCCGAATCCGCCTCTGGCCCGCATGGCGTACCAGGCCGTGCTCTGGTCGCTGTGATATCCCAGCGGGCCGGTGTATCCGGGGTTCATGGGAGCCATGGCGATGCGGTTTTTGAGTTCCATGTCTCCAATGGCCATAGGTTGGAACAATGCGTCTATGCTCATGCAATCCTCCTTTGCCGGGCCGGTTGCCCGCGCTATCCGATGCTGCGCTGATTATCCTTCCAGAACTCCTGTTTCAGGTCTTTCCTCAATATTTTTCCGATGGGCGTCTTGGGCAGGGCGTCCCGAAAAAGGATGCTTTTGGGGCATTTGTAGCCGGCAAGCCGGGTCTTGCAGAAGGCGATGAGTTCCTCGGCGCCTGCCCTGGCACCCTGCTTCAGAACCACCACAGCCTGGACCCGCTCGCCCCATGTGGGGTCCGGAGCCGAGACCACGGCGCACTCCAGCACCGCCTCGTGCTCATACAGCACATTCTCGGTTTCCTGGGGATAGACATTCTCGCCTCCGGTCACGATCATGTCGGCCTTGCGGTCCACCAGGAACAGGTAGCCCTCTTCATCCAGAAAGCCCATATCCCCCATGTGGAGCCAGCCGTTGTGCAGGGTTTTGGCCGTGAGGTCCTGGTTCTTCCAGTATCCCATCATTACATGCCGACCCCGGACAGCCACCTCTCCGATCTCGCCCGGAGGCAGGAGTTCACCGTTTTCATCCACGATTTTCACCTCGGAGCAGATGGCCGGTTTTCCGGCGCTGGCCAGCAGCCGCGAGCCAGGCCCGGAAACCTGGTGGTCGTCCATGGGCAGAAAACTGACCGGCCCACCGGCAGTTTCCGTGCTGCCATAGCCCTGGGCGAACAGAGGGCCGAAGCGCTCGATGCAGCGTTTGAGGGTTTCGGGCGGAAAGGGGCTGCCCGCGTAGGTCAGAAGCTCAAGGCTGGACAGGTCGTACTGGCCCACCAGCGGGTACTCCATGAGCCAGGCGTACACCGTGGGCACCAGGTTCATGTGGGTGCACTTTTCGTCTGCAATGAGACGCAGAATTTCGCCCAGGTCCGGCTTGCGGTTGATGACCACCTTGCCCCCTGCCAAAAGGAGCAGGAAAACGGGCCAGATGGACACATGGAACAGAGGGAGCACAAAGCAGGTGGAATCCGTGTGCCGGACCCCGGAGATAACTGACATGGCGGTTGCAGCAGTCATAAGGTTCCGGTGGGAGAGCATGACGCCCTTGGGCAAGCCCGTGGTGCCGCCCGTGTACATGAGCACAGCCAGGTCGCCCTCTTCCACCTCGGTTGCCGGCTCCGTCTCCGGGGAATTTTTGATCAGCTCGTCCAGAAAATGCTGGCCGGGCACAGCCTTCTCCAGGGTGATCATCGGCCCGGCAGACTCAACTTGGTTGCAGACGGCCAGCGTCCTCTGCTCATAGCCATCCCCGGCGAACAGCAGGCCCGCCTCCGAGTCCTTGACAATGTGCATAAGCTCTTCATCCGAGAGCCGGAAGTTGAGCGGAACCACGCAGGCACCCAGCTTGGCCGCGGCAAAGTAGGCCGTGAGGTATCGGTCGCTGTTTTCGCCCAGAATCGCCACTTTGTCTGCCTTGCCTATGCCCCGTGCGGCCAGGGCGTTGGCAAGCCGGTTAACCCGTGCGTTAAATTCCCGGTGGGTGAGCCGGACGCCTTCGAAGACCACCGCCATCCGGCTTCCGTGGAAAAGCGCGCTTTTGCGAGGTATGTCTCCCAGAGTGTACATTCAAACCTCCTTTACGCCCAAGACTTGGGAAGCCCCTGGAACTGCATGAGCATGTTGCGGCTCATCTCGTTACTTATGGGGGAGAACTGGATCTGAAAGGCGTCTCGCAGGTACATCTGCATGGGAAACTCCTTGCAGATGCCGTAACCCCCCATGATCTCCGCTCCGTGCACCGCCGCGTGCAGAGCACCTTCAGCAGCCACCAGCTTGGCCATGGTGGCCTCCACATGGTAGGGCCTGCCCGTGTCGTGGAGCCAGGCCGCCTTGTAGGTTATGTTCCGGGCGTTCTCCAGGTTGATGAACATGTCGGCCAAATACTTCTGAAGTATCTGGAACCGGCTGATGGGACCGCCGAAGGCATGGCGCTCCTGGGCGTACCGGAAGGCATATTCGTAGCAGGCCGCGATGATCCCCACCCCCATCATGGCCACCCCTATGCGTTCGGGGTTCAGAACCGCCAGCATCTCGTACCAGCCGTTGCTCCGGGTGCCGAGAAGGTTCTCTTTGGGTATCTCCACATTGTCGAAAAAAACCTCCACCGAGTCGCAGTGGTGGAAGCTGATCTTGGGTACACGGCCGATACGGATGCCCTTGGCCTTGCCCGGCACCAGGAAGATGGACAATGACCGGCTGGGCTTCTGGTCGGGATCGGTCTTGGCGATTGCGATCATGTAGTCGGCCACATGGGCACCTGTGATGAATATCTTCTGACCGTTTATCACCCAGGAACCGCCTTTTTCCTCGGCTGTGGTGGAGATGGATCCCAGGATGTCGGTGCCGCCGGCCGGCTCTGTGAGCGCCATGCACATCTTAAGCTCGCCCTGCCCCAGCCGGGGCAGCAGTTCTGCCTTCTGTGCCTCGGAGCCAAGCTCCGCAATGAAACGGGTCCCAAAACCGATGGTGGCACCCACGGCATTGGCCACCGAGAGGGACGCCTTGCATATCTGCTCAAAGCCCAGCATCAGGTCCACCATGAGCAGGCCGTCTCCGCCGTATTGCTCTGGAATGCCGCCGTTAAAAAGGCCAAGATCCGCGAATTTTTTCCAAAGCTCGTCCGGCACGAAGTCCACATTTTCGTCCATCCACAGAACATACTCGGTGGACAGCTCTTTTTTACAGAAATGCGCCATCTCGCGAACGAGCATTTCCTGCTGTTTGGTAAGTGAAAAATCCATGTTGCCTCCTTGCAACTATCTGGTATCCGAAGCCTGGTTTCTGATCTTCTGCTCCTCCGTGAGACGGTCCGGGGTTTGGCGGTAGGCGTCCAGAAAGGCCTGGATATCCGGGGAGTGCACCAGCCAGGTGATGCCGTTGCGCTCCACAGCCAGCGCCGTCTCCAGGGGCGCACCGTCCGTGGAGCAGGCCATGACCTCCTTGGCCATGCGCAGCGCAATGGGCTTTTTGGAAGCGATGAGCGCCACAGCCTCCCCGAAACAGGCTTCAAACTCCTCGTCTGGAAAAACACGGGTCAGCAGGCCCATATCGTACATCTCCTGCGCCGTGTAGTCCTTGCGGCCGGAGTAGATAACCTCCCTGGCCCGGAAAAGGGGCATGCTTCGCACGATGCGGGCCGTGCCGCCCCAGCCCGGAAGGATTCCCATGTTGATCTCGGTGGTCCCCATCTTCGCGGACTGCCTGGCGTAGAGGAGGTCGCAGCAAAGCGCCAGCTCCAGCCCGCCCGCCAGACAGTGGCCGTTGATCTTTCCTACAATGACCTTGCCGCATTGAGCCATGGCCCGACCCACATCAGCTCCCTGGTGGGCCATCCAGTCCAGGCAGTTGCCGTGGTCTGCCAGAGACGGGAAAACCGAAAGGTCGCCGCCGGTGCAGAAGGCTTTGCCCCCGGCCCCGGCCAGAACCACCACTCCCACGGCCTTTTCCTCTCTGACCCGGCGGAACGAATGGATCAGTTCTTCAGCCATGGTCCGGTCAATGGCGTTGTACTTGTCCGGGCGGTTCAGGGTGATGCGGCAGACAGCGGGGTTTGCCTGGTCAATCTCATATAAAATGGTGGTGTAGTCGCTCATGGTATCTCCATTTCCCGCCTGGTCCGGCTATTTTGCCGCCGGACGGAAGAAGGGCAGAGAAAACTTGTCGTCCAGCTTGTGGAAAGTAACCTCCACCTTCATGCCGACCTTGATGTCCTCTGGGGCGCAGTCCACGATCCGGGTCATCATGCGCGGGCCTTCGGCAAGGTCCACATAGGCAATGGTGTAAGGCAGATCGGCCCAGAACCGCGGCTCCACCATGTCGTAGGCGGTGGAGAATGTGTAAACGGTGGCCTTTCCCGATGCCTGCCTCCACTCGATGTCCGCGCTCCAGCACTCGGGGCAGAACTTGCGGGGATAAAATATGGTTGCGGAGCATTCCTTGCAGTGCTGCAAGAGGAGCTTCCCTTCCCTGGCTCCTGCCCAAAAGGCCTCGCTCCAGGGTTGGACGATGGGTAGCGGACGGGTCATGTCGAACTGTTCTGCCTGGGCATTTTGCGTTGTCATTTGGGATCCCTCCCCCAGATGGTTGCGATGTTGTTGAATCCCGAACCGCCCGATGTGTTCTGATACACATAGGCGCAATCCGGCACCTGGCGCTCGCCCGCCTTTCCCATGAGCTGGCGTGCGGTTTCCACATACACGGCCGCGGAGACACCCGAACCCGTGTGGCCCCGGCCCGGAGCATCGCCAATGGTGGACCAGGGGATGTCGCCGCCAAAGGACATGCGGCCTTCCAGAAAATACTGGCCGCCTTGTCCGAAAGGAGCTATTTCCAGAGCTTCGGCCATGATGGGATGGGCAAGCGGGTAGGCCAGATAAACATTCCAGATATCAACATCCGAGCTTGTGATGCCAGCTTGTGCAATGGCTTCCTTGGCCGTGTCCCGCAGACCGTACACCATCTTTTCCATGTTTCTCATCATGGGGGTGGCCGAGAAGTACCTGACCGACTCGCCCAGCTTGTAGGCAGCAGGCTTTCCCATCTTCTTTGCGCGCTCGGCGGAAACCACCACCATGGCGCAGCCTCCGTCTGCCAGGATGTTGGACTCCCGCTTGTGCAAAGGCGTGTTCAAAAGGCTCGACTCCAGGACCTTCTCCGGGCTGGGAACCGCCTTGCCGTAAAAGATGGAGTGGGGATCACGGGAGGCCCAGCTCCGCAGGGCCGTGACCACGGAGGCCATCTGGAGAGGCGTGCACCCGGTTTCGTGCATGTAGCGGTTGGCCATTAGCCCCATGATGATGTTGTAGGTGGAACCGAAGGGGTACTCCCATTGGAGATCCACCCCGGCCTTGGCGAAAAAGGCTATGAGATCCGGGACAGGGATGGTGGAATGCACGGTCACATGATGCACCAGGACTGCATCTGCCACGCCGGAGGCGATGTACTGCTCGGCCAAGCGCAGGCAGTTGCTTGTGCCAGCGCCCCCGGCATTGACCACACAGGTGTCCTTGCAGTTTTCAAGCCCCAGTTCCTCTGGCAGCTTGCCGAAGGCCAGCTCGGCCGTGAGCTGAGGCTGGGCCTGGGGGCTGGTGGATATGACAGCGCCGATGTCGTTCTTGGACAATCCTGAATCCCGGACCGCCTCCATGCAGGTGTCGTAGATGATGTCCCAGCGGCTGCGCTCGGGCATGGTCCGCGTGGGTACCTCGCCTATGCCGATAATCGCGATCTTATTTGCACCCATGTAAACTCCCTTCGATTCTCCGCAAGCGCCTTTTGGCGCGGGCGATTGATTGATGGTTTTTGGAATCTTTGGGCCCCTAAAGTCGGTAGTTATGAGTGAGTCTTCGTTTTCACTCTATAGAATACAATTTGGGCGTGTCAAGTCTTTTTTTGCCTATATTTTTTATGCCAAAAATAACATATTAATTTAATTATTATTTAATGCGAATATCGTCCGGGTTAAAATTCTGAATAGAATTTGTCTTGCATTTTTCTATATAAAACTGCATAGTGGTGTATAAATGA
>JASEHB010000558.1:0-746 GCA_030018745.1 Desulfatibacillaceae bacterium
CGGACCCAAGGGATCGCCACAGGCCCTATTTTGTGCTTGCAGATGGTTTGAAGGACGAAAAAAAACCCGCCTCGTATTTCAAAACCTTTGCCTTTCCCTTCGATAAAGATGGAGAGAAAGCGCACCTTATGTGGGTTGTCCATGTTGACCACCTTCATAAAGGCATGGAGCTTTTGCTTTCCACCAACACCTTTGATTTTGAGTTTCTGGATTCCGGCGAGCGCCGCTTTCAGGTCCGTTATAAAGACGGCTTCCGGAAATCGCTGCCCTACAACTTTTCCAACAAGCCATATCTGCTTGAAGAGATTGATGAATTTGCCAAATGGTGGAAGCGGCTCACCGGAGGTGAGGAATGGTTCAAAATAAAGCTCACCGAAAGCCAGGTGAAGCAATGGGAATATAACTGGACCAATACGCTGGCAAACTGGGATGTGGACATTGCAAAAAATAAATCTGCCCAATTCAAACTGTGGGAAGCCTTTGTGCGGGCCGGGCTTGTTGAAAGCGTGCCCTTTTTCCGGAAAACGCTTCATGACAAGCAGGAAGACCTTAAATGTGCAGCCCAGCGGCTTGAGGAAACGGTTAAGGCCGTGACCTCCGGCCTTCTGCTTGATGTTTTTGAGCTTTATCTACACATTCTGAAACAAAGGATAGATAAGTGATGAGCAATTCAGGCCAGCCACAAAACACGGATAAAGGCCCGGAAAAAGGCATTATAACCTCTGACTACCTGGCAATTGCCAGGG
>JASEHB010000558.1:756-2166 GCA_030018745.1 Desulfatibacillaceae bacterium
CCAGGGACCCCATTCATGTGGGCAGCGGAGAGCAGCGCCTTGGCCGGGTGGATAACAGCATATACAGGGAGACGGGCACCATGCTGCCCAATATCCCGGCCAAAAGCTATGTGGGCGTGGCCCGCACAGGCACGGCAATCATCACAAATGAGGGCCATTGCGCCGGAAAGAGTGACGACTCGGCAGATGCTTCCACAAATGACGGTAAAAACACCCAGTGCGACAAGGCAAAGTGCCCTGTTTGCGTGCCCTACGGTTTTACCAAAGACAACAGCAGCCTGGAAGGCCTTGCCCAGTTTCATGATGCCAGGCTTTTGCTGTTTCCGGTTTATTCCCTGCTTGGAACAATATGGGTTACAAGCCCCTGGGTGCTTCGTGACTTTGTTGCAGATCAAAAGACTCCAAGCAGCCCCAAAATGCTGCACTGCCAGGTGCCGGGAGCGTTGAGGGAAAAGCTTGCATCTGCCTTTGACGATACCCCCCCCATGCTCAACTTCGGGTGGCTTTCCCTGCCATTGGATGATGACAATTTTGACATAAAAAAATGCAACATAAAGGGCTGGGGCAATTTGCCCGAATCCTTGCGCGATGAACTGGCCGAACGCTGCGTGCTTGTTGGTGACGAGGTTTTCTCCAGAATTGTTAACGCCAACCTGGAAGTGAGAACAAGCGTTTCCATTGATCCATTCACCGGCGCGGCTGCCCACGGAGCACTTTACACATACGAGGCTGTTCCGAGGGGCGCGGTCTATGGTTTTTCCATTTCTTACAAAAACCCTCTGCTTTTCAAGATAGGCGGCAACAAAATCGATTTGACTTTGGAAGAAGTTAAACACAGCGTTCATGAGGGCCTTGCCATGCTCAATATTCTGGGTGTGGGGGCCATGAAAACCCGTGGTTTTGGCCGTTTTGAAGTCTTTTGTTAGGAGAAAGCCAATGACAAATGGAACACAGGCCCACCAAGTCCCGCAGTATATTTTCAAAGGGAATATGGATCTTGAGGCCATGGAGATAGCCAGTGAAATGATTAAAAGGGCAGCCAAGGCTGACGCAAAGGAGGGAAAACAGCCTGACGCAAAGGAGGTAAAACAGGCTGCCACAGATGCCCTTGCCCAGTTGCAGGGGGAAGGCATTTACGGAATGCTCCTGGTTCTGGAAAAAAAACAGAAAGCTGGCGATGCCTACAGCGCTATCCTGGATGAGATAAAAGCGGATGCGCAAGCTAAAGGCTTTTTTGAGAAAAACACCAACAACAGCCTGGAACTGGTCAAAGACCTTGTTACAAAGCCTTTAAAGCTTTTTTTGGCCATAGATTTTTATACACGGGTTCTCATCTATGCCCGGCACCAGGCAGACGGCATGGATGCGGCAACCATGTCGACTTAAGACAGCGGGAGCTACGCCCAGTGA
>JASEHB010000559.1 GCA_030018745.1 Desulfatibacillaceae bacterium
AGATAAACGGCAAAATCCGCTCCTTTGCCGGAAACCAGAACAACCGTGGAGGCGCTTCTGGGCCTGGCTGGCTCCTGATTTTGCCCCGTCCTTTTTTCAATATAGTCTGCCACGGAGTGGGCCGTTTCCCGGCTGGCCGGCTCCTGGCAGGCATCAGAACTGGAAGCTGTCTTCATCTTTATCCATTGAAAGTCGGCGGATGCTCTCCCTGGCAGAGTCCGCCCACTTTACAAGCCTTCGCACCTGGTCTGCATGGCGCGAATCATTGGAAAGATCCATAAAAGCCTGCTCCCTGTCTGCTAGGGCCTTTAACAGGGACAGGTCCTGGGGGTCGGAAGCCCGGCTTAAGCCCCGCACAACCACCTGGCATATCTGGAGCAGGGTGGATAAATTCTGGCTGCTGTGTTTGAGGGAATAAACCTCGGAGGCCGGGTCGCTGTATTCCCCAAGCGCGCTTTTAAGTATTGAGCAAGCGGTTTCTCCGCCCAGAAGGGACAAAAGAATGTAAATCTCCCTTTCAAGGGTGATTATGTAGCGGACAGGCATTGCCGCTGCGCCCGCCTTGGGGTCAAGGGCATCCTTTAGCATATGGTGTATGGTTCGCACCTTCTGCAAAAAAACAAGCCTTTCCCGCTCTATAAGGCCTTTGGCGTACTCCACGGCCTGGGGGTTTAAGCCCTCCCACACAAGAAGCACCTCTTCGGGGGTAACCTCTATGTCGTTGTGCAGCTCCTTGTTGTATTTCCTCAACAAAAGGGTGATGAGCATAAGGGCGTTGCGGTCTGTAAAGGTGACTGCAAGCGGGTCGTGCACAAAATCTTCAAAAAGAACCAGAATGGCCCCAAAGGGCTGTTGTATGCGGTCAATGAGAAGCTGAAGTGCATTTAAAAGGGCGATTCTGTCCTGCCGGTTCACCAGATCCTTTAAAAAATGCCACAGAAACTCAAAGACCTTGCGCTCGTGGGCCGCAAATGCAGGAATGTTTTTTTCAAAGGCCCGGCGCACAAAGCGGCCCTGGGCGTCAAAGCAGCTCTGCAAAAGGCTTACAAGCTGGCGGGCGTCTTGATTTGATATGGAAAAATCCCTTGCAACAGCAGAGTAATCATCCTCATCAAAGCTGATGGGGTTGTTTAACATGGACTTTATTTTTTCGCGGGTAACGCTGCGCTGCTGGTAGAACTCCACCAGCTCCACCAGGGCCTGGTCGCACTGCTGCACGGAATCCTTTAACCCGCCGCCCAGAGCGCTTACAAAGCAGCCCTTGACCATGAGGTTGTCATAGGTGTCATCATTCACCAGGTCCAGGCGGGATTTGAGGTTGTTGAAGATAAGGTCCAGGGCGCTCTGGCGCAGGTTGTTTGCAGAGGGCATGGCACGGTTAACAGCAGAAATAAGGTCTGTGATGAGATAAAGGCGCTCCTCCAGGGCAGGGGCATCCACCTTGCCGTAGTCATCGGCAAGCAGGCAGGAGAGCATTCTTGCAGCCCTATGGGGTTTCTGGCCGAACTCGTAGAGTGCAAGGCGGACAAGCCTTGCCATTAAAGGGTCAAGGGTTTTTGTGTGCTGCTCCATGATGAGCCAGCGGGGATTGTCCATCTCTATTACCGGATGCACAAGCTGCTCGCGCAGCTTCTTGAATCCGAAAATGGCCTCATATATGCCGGGGAACTGCTCGATGGGGTCGCCGGGCTTGGCGGAAAGCATCACGGTGCGGATTTTTTTAACTAGCTCGTCAGCGATCTGGGGCTTTAAGCTGTTGGCTGCGGCAAGAAGGCTCAAATTGGCGTCCGGGCGGCGGGTTTCATCAAGCACAATATGAAAATCCCCTGCCTGCTGATTGCTGTTTCTGGCTGCCATGAAGCCAAACAGGCTTGCAAGGTCCCTTTCAATATGCTCCTTGTGCTTGGCGCTCCAGACGGGCAGGGCGAACAGAATGTTAAGCACCCTTACATGGGCAAGGGCTGCAAAGCTCATGGCAACCTTTTTGGCCAGCTTGTTGGCCGCCGCTCCCATGCGATGATCTGCATCGTCAGCCTCGGCATCATCTAAACGGATGTTGCCAAAAAGAATCACATAGTCTTTATCTGTGGCTCCATTACCCGGCCTGGGCCTGCCCAGGTAGCGCACAAGGATTCGCCCGTCCGAATCGGGCATTGCCGCA
>JASEHB010000560.1 GCA_030018745.1 Desulfatibacillaceae bacterium
CCTTCTGATTCAGCCCCTTTCAGACACGGACAGGATAAATCTTCTTCCCCATTCCCTGCTGGCTCTATCCGCCTGGCTTGTTGATGCAGGATACAGGGTGAAGATTTTGGACTGCCGCATTGAGCGCTATTGCGAAAAAAACCTGCTGGAAATTGCAGGCAGGGGTCTTGTGCTGGTGGGCATAACCTTTTACACGGGCAGCCAGATCCGTCACGCCCTTAAACTTGCCAGTCTGCTCAAAAACCGTTATCCGGCCATTCCCATTGTGGCAGGCGGCCCCCATGCCACTGTTACGCCGGAGCAGACCGCGTCTCACCCGGACATTGACTTTGTTGTGCGCGGAGAAGGCGAAAAAAGCCTTCTGGCCCTGGCAAGAGCGCTTGAAGCAGGCAAGGATGTCAGTCAAATCCCCAGGCTTTGCTACAAAAAGGACGGCAAGCTGGTCAGCACGCCGGACAGTTCCCCCATATCGCTTAAAAACCTGCCGGACATCCCTTACCAGCTTATCCGCCCTTACAGGATTGTGTATGATGCAGCAAGCATGGACACCAGCCGGGGCTGCACCCACAAATGCGGCTACTGCGTCATCCCACTTGTGCACCCAAAGCCCAGGATGATGCCTCCTGCGACCGTGGTTTTGCGGTTAAAGGCCCTGCTGCAATTCAAAAAGTCCGCTGTCTATTTCATGGACGACAACTTTTTCATGTCAATGGGCCGGGTCCGGCGCATTCTGGATCTCATGGAACAGGAGGGCCTTTCTTTTAACTGGTGGGCAATGGCCAGGATAGACGACATTGGCGCTTTGGATGACGCATTCATTGCCAGGCTTGTGGAAAAAGGCCTTTCCAGGCTTTACCTGGGTGCGGAATCCGGCTCGGAAAAGGTGCTTTTGTCAACCGGCAAAAACTTAAAGCTTGATGACATAATAAACGCCAACCGCAAGCTTGCCCGCTTTCCCATTTACTGTGAGTACACCTTCATGGCAGGGCTGCCTGGCGAAACAGAAGAAGATTTGAACATGACAATGGCCCTCATTGAACAATTGAGAAAGGAAAACCCGCGGGCCGTAATCTGGAAGATAAACGACTATATGCCTTATCCTGGCACACGCCTGTTTGAAGAAGCTGTTCAGGCTGGCTTTGACCCGCCCCAAAGCCTTGAGCAGTGGGCAGATCTCACCTACTACCGCCGCAAGCACAAGGGCCGCTTTTTTCAGGAACTGGAATAAGCCTGCATAAAGGGCTGGTGCCGTGATAAGGCTTTTACCATCAAGGCTATCTTGCAAAGCATCAGCACTTGGGTTAAGCTTGGTTCTACAATTTGAAAAGCTTTTTGACCGGGCCTTGCTCCCGGCAGAGACCAATTGTCCGCATCTTTTAAAATTCCCCAAAGGTTGCAGAAAAACCCATCACCTTTAAAAAGGAGGCCCATGGACAGTCAAGATAGGCGTCCCGATTTTGCGGCAGGCCAGACGGATGAAAGCCAGGCACAGGAGGCTTGGGAAGGCGAGCAGGCCTATATGGATGACCCTGGCCAGAAAACCATGATGCTCTGGATTGGCGGCGGCCTGCTGGCGCTGGTTATTGTGGTGGCTTTTTTTGTCTTCGGAAAAGGCGGCAATGAGGCTGTTCCGGCAGATATTTCCGGAGTTACCGCCAGAATTGAAAGCCTTGAGGCCAGGCTTGCCCAGATTGAAACCCGCATGAGCGTCCTTGCCCAGATGGATGAAAGGCTTGCCCGCCTGACCCGCCAGGGGGAGACTCTGACCGATCAGGCCAGGATTCTGGCGGCCAATCTGGACAAAACCGCCCAAACCGTGGATGCGCTTTCCAAAAGGGTGGATTCCACCGCATCCAGGGTGCCTTCTCCTGCTCCGGCCCCAACAGCAGCGCCTGCACCCGCGCCAAGCGCCCCGGCCCCAACAGCAGCCCCTGCTCCGGCAGCGCCTTCCCCAGCCGGGGAAAGGCCCTTCCATGAAGTAAAGGCAGGTGAAACCCTTTACCGCATAAGTGTTCAGCACAAGGTTTCTGTTGATGAGCTGAAGCGCATCAACAAGCTTAAGTCCGACACGATTTCGATAGGCCAGAAGATATATCTCAAGTAGGGCGACCCCAGCAGGGCGGCCCCAGGAAAACGATAGCGGCGTTGCGCT
>JASEHB010000031.1:0-9662 GCA_030018745.1 Desulfatibacillaceae bacterium
GCAAAATCAGTTTTTCAATGCTTTTATCGGAAAAGGCTGCTGCTTTGAGGGCAGGCTTGTTTTTGATGACATGGTGAGGGTGGACGGCGAGCTTAAAGGGGAGGTGACAAGCGAAAAGGGGCTTCTCGTTGTGGGCGAGCAGGGGCTTGTGGATGCAAGGGTTCGCGTTGCCCGTCTGCTGGCGGCAGGCAGGGTAAAGGGAAGGGTGGACGCTGCACAAAAGGTGGAAATTCAGAAAACTGGCTTGGTGGATGCCGATATTGCAAGCCCGGTGCTCACCCTGGAATCGGGAGCTGTTTTCACCGGGCGGGTCTGTGTGGAGGAAATGTCTGCAAGTCCGGAAAAATCGTTGCCCCAGGAGAAAAATCCCGCCTGAAAAAAAACTGCCTCCGCATTCCGGCAAAATGGCGGCCCCCTTTACTGCTTTGTCTGCGCGCCCGCCTGTGCGCCGGGAAAAGCAGCTTTGCCTGAATATAAGCTTGCAGGTAGCAAAACAAGAAAAACGATTTTTTTCAAAAAACTTTTGACAATTATTAAATGGCGGTGTTATATGACCGCGTCTTTCGTGTAAGTGGCAAGACCGCTTGGAAAAAATGACGGACGACTTTTGCGTGTGCAGGTTTTTGCTGCGCGGTTTTATTGTTGCGGCAGGGCTGTGCCGCCATTTTGTAAGCGAGGTGGTAAATGAATGTATTTCCCGATAGCACTGTTTTTATTCAGATCGTAAATTTTCTGGTACTCATTTTTTTAATGAATATCGTGGTTTACAAGCCCATCCGAAGCATACTTGCCCGTAGGCGGGAAAAGATCGGCGGACTTTCCGGTGATATCGGAACGGCCCGGAAAACAGCTCTCGAAAAGGAGCAGGAGCTGGAGCGCGCCCTGGCTGCGGCCCGCAGTGAAGGTCAGAAGAAAAAGGAGGCCTTAACCGAGGCTGCCATGGCCCAGGAGCAGAAGGTTATAGCCGACATCAACGAAAAGGCGGCCACCCAGCTTGAGCAGATGCGCACAAAGATTGCCAAGGATGTCGCCCAGGCTGAAAAAGCTCTTGAGGAGCAGATTTCGGCTTTTGCCGAGGCAATAGCCGAAAAAATAATGGGGAGAGCTCTACAATGAAGCAATTTAATTTTCTGTTGAGCAAAAAAGCGGCGGGCGCGGCCTTGGGCCTTGCGCTGGCCGTGCTTTTCTGCGATTTGGCTTATGCAGCCGGAGGTTCTTTCCATCCGCAGCATTGGACCAGCGTTGATTTCTGGCGGATTATGAACTTTCTGGTGTTGCTGGCAGCGCTTGTTTACCTGTTCAAAAAGGTCGGCAGCCCGGCGCTGGCCAAGCGCATAAGCAATATCGAGCAAGAGTTAAAAGACCTGGAGGCCAAAAAAGAGGCTGCTGCCAGGGAATTGCTTGAAATGGAAAAACGGCTGGTTGGTTTGGAGGCGGAAGCCCAAGGGGTTGTTGATGATTTTGTGCGTCAGGGCGAGGCTGCCAGAGATAAAATACTGGCCGAAGCTGCCCGCGCTGCAGACCGGCTTCAGGAGCAGGCGCAGCGCCACATGGCCCATGAACTAAAGCAGGCCCAGGACAGGCTTAAGGAGCAAATGCTGGCAAAAGCCGTGGCCATGGGCGAGAAGCTTATCAAGGATAACATCAACGAGGCGGACCAGCAGCGCCTTGTTGATGAATATTTAGATAAGGTGGTGGCACAGTGAGAAATCTCAAGGTAGCAAGGCGGTATGCAAAAGCGTTGCTGTTGCTGGGCAGGGAGGATGGCCAGGCCGAAACCTACCGCACGCAGATGGAGGATTTTGCTTCCGTGCTCCAAAACAGCCCGGATCTTGCAAGCGCCCTTCACAACCCCATCCACCCCGTTGTGGTGCGCAGGGCAGTGCTCAATGCTGTTTTGGAAAAGCTCAACCCGGCCCCGGTTACAACCTCGTTTTTCCGGCTCCTTTTTGACAAGGGCCGCATTTTATATCTGCCGGACATAGCCCGGCTTTATGGTGAGCTGGCCGATGAGCTAAAGGGCATCGCCAGGGCCCGCCTCACCACAGCCGTTGATCTGCCCGATGAAACAGCCGAGCAGATAAGGCAGGGGTTAAGCAGGATGACGGGCAAGGAAGTTGTGCTGGCCGTGGAAAAAGATCCCGCTCTCATCGGTGGAGTTGTGGCCAGGATCGGAGACCTGGTGCTTGATGGGAGCGTTAGGACCCAGTT
Source organism: Desulfatibacillaceae bacterium (assembly GCA_030018745.1). Taxonomy (GTDB): domain Bacteria; phylum Desulfobacterota; class Desulfobacteria; order Desulfobacterales; family Desulfatibacillaceae; genus JAGVAW01. The sequence continues at coordinate 2,212 of JASEHB010000031.1, forward strand.
ACACAATTTGAAAGAATCCCTAAAAAGGAGTGAGGCGGTCTGATGGAAATTCGAGCGGAAGAAATAAGCCAGATTATCAAGCAGCAGATCCAGGACTATGACAAGAAGGTGGATCTGGCCGAAACCGGCACGGTTCTCTCCGTGGGAGACGGCATTGCCCGTGTTTACGGACTGGAAAAAGTCATGGCTCTGGAACTCGTGGAATTTCCCGGCGGCATCATGGGCCTGGCGCTTAACCTTGAAGAGGACAATGTCGGTATCGCCGTCATGGGCGAAGTTGTCCACATCAAGGAAGGCGACATGGTAAAGCGGACCGGGCGCATTGCCCAGGTCCCCGTGGGCGAGGCTGTTTTGGGCCGCGTTGTGGACGCCCTGGGAGCTCCCATTGACGGAAAAGGCCCCATTGAAGGAGCCGAAACCCGCCGCGTGGAAATGGTTGCACCCGGTGTTATCGCCAGGAAGAGCGTGCATGAGCCAATGTACACCGGCCTCAAGGCTGTTGACGCCATGACGCCTGTTGGCCGCGGCCAGCGCGAGCTTATCATCGGCGACCGCCAGATAGGCAAGACAGCCATCGGCATTGACGCCATCCTTGCCCAGAAGAACTCGGGCATCAAGTGCATCTATGTGGCAACCGGCCAGAAGAAGTCCTCGGTGGCCCAGGTGGTTGCAATTCTGGAAAAGTACGGCGCAATGGAGTACACCACGGTCGTTGCAGCCTGCGCCTCCGACCCGGCCACCCTTCAGTACATTTCGCCTTATGCGGGTTGCGCCATGGGCGAATACTTCCGGGATAAGGGCGAGCACGCGCTCATCGTTTACGATGACCTTTCCAAGCAGGCTGCTGCCTACCGGCAGATTTCCCTTCTGCTGCGCCGTCCCCCCGGACGCGAGGCCTATCCCGGCGACATTTTCTATAACCACTCCCGGCTTCTGGAGCGCGCCTCCAAATTGAGTGACGAGCTGGGTGCAGGAAGCCTCACGGCTCTGCCTGTCATTGAAACCCAGGCAGGCGATGTTTCCGCCTACATCCCCACAAATGTTATTTCCATCACAGACGGCCAGATTTACCTTGAGCCGGGCCTCTTCTTTGCAGGTGTGCGCCCGGCCATCAATGTGGGCCTTTCTGTGTCCCGCGTGGGTGGCGCTGCCCAGGAAAAAGCAATGAAGCAGGTGGCAGGAAGCCTGCGTATGGACCTGGCCCAGTTCCGCGAGCTTGAGGCCTTTGCAGCTTTCGGCTCGGATTTGGATGCAGCCACCCAGGCCCAGCTCATCCGTGGCGAGCGTCTGGTGGAAATTTTGAAGCAGCCCCAGTACCAGCCCCTGCCCCTGGAAAAACAGGTGGCCATTCTTTATGCAGGAGCCAACGGTTTTCTGGACAAGCTGTCGGTGAAGGTTGTGGGCAAGTACGAAGCCGGCCTCTACAGTTTCCTGGAGAGCAAGTATTCAGGAATTCTCACAGGCATAGCCAAAGAGCGCAAGATTACCGATGAGCTGGATGATCAGCTTCAGGCTGCTCTCAAGGAATACGGCGAGCAATTCAAGGACACCATCCAGTAAAGCCGAATCCGGGCTGCACGAAGTTGCCCGGCGGCCCTGATAGGGGTGTGACCATATGGCAAGTCTAAAAGATGTAAAAGCCAAGATCTCCGGCGTTAAAAAAACCCGGCAGATCACAAAGGCCATGAATATGGTGGCTGCCTCGCGTTTGAGGGGATCCCAGCTCGCCATGGAATCTTTCCGGCCATATGCCGAAAAGTTTTCCGAGGTGCTGGGAAGCCTTGCAGAGCGTGCAGGCGGCGAGGCAGGCCCGCTGATAGTGCCAAAGGAACAGGTGAAAAAGGTCTGCCTTGTCCTGTGCACCAGCGATAGAGGCCTGTGCGGCGGTTTTAACTCCAATGCAATTCATGCGGCAGAGGCTTTTGTAAAGCAGCAGAAAGCCAAAGGGGTTGCGGTCAGTCTGGTCTGCTTCGGTAAAAAAGGGCGCGATTGGGCCCGCAAGGAAAAGCTTCCCATTGTTGAGGCCCACCTGGGCATAATGGGAACCCGCATCCCTTTTACAACGGCTGCAAAATCGGGCCAGAAGCTCATTGATGGATTTCTCAAAAACGAATTTGATGAGGTCCATGTGGGATATTCCCGCTTTGTGAGCATGGCCAGGCAGACTCCCCTGATGCAGCAGATTTTGCCCATTCCTCCCATTGAAAAAAAGGAAGAGGAGGCTTCCAAAGGCGATTATCTGCCAGAGCATATCTGCGAGCCTTCCGCCCAGGAGCTTTTGGAGCAACTGCTTCCCAAAAGTGTTTTCATTATGCTGTTTTCCGCCTTGCTGGAAACATCCACAAGCGAACACGCTGCCCGCATGGCGGCCATGGATAATGCCACCAAGGCATGCAACGATATGCTCGATGAACTCACCCTGACCTATAACAAGGCCCGGCAGGCTGCCATTACCAAGGAGCTTATGGACATTGTTGGCGGCGCCGAGGCGCTTAAGGGTTAATCCACAAACGGCAGGCCTGGAGCTGACCGTTTTTTCGAGGAGGTCTTTTAATGACTGAAAATTTGGGAAAAGTAACACAGGTTATGGGTCCGGTTGTGGATGTTGAGTTTGAGCCTGGCAAGCTCCCCCATATCCTCACCGCGCTTACGCTTACTAACCCGGCAATCAATGACGAGCCAGACAACCTGGTGGTTGAAGTCGCCCAGCACCTTGGCGACAATGTTGTGCGCGCCATTGCAATGGATGTTACAGACGGCCTTACCCGTGGCATGGAAGTCAGGGACACGGGCAGCCCCATCCAGATGCCTGTGGGCGAAGCGGTTCTTGGCAGGGTCCTAAATGTTGTGGGCCGCCCTGTGGATGGCTTGGGGCCTGTCAGCCAGGAAAAACTCCGCTCCATCCATCGTCTTGCACCCAAGTTCACGGAGCAGGACACCACGGTTCATGTTCTTGAAACCGGCGTCAAGGTTATTGACCTGCTGGTACCCTTCCCCCGCGGCGGCAAAATGGGAATGTTCGGCGGCGCTGGCGTGGGCAAGACCGTTATCATGATGGAGATGGTTCACAACATCGCCATGCAGCACGGCGGCATTTCCGTGTTTGCCGGCGTGGGTGAGCGCACCCGTGAAGGAAACGACCTTTATCACGAGATGAAGGATTCCGGCGTTCTTCCCAAGGCCTCCCTTGTTTACGGCCAGATGACTGAACCCCCCGGAGCGCGCGCGCGCGTTGCTCTTTCAGCCCTCACCAGCGCCGAGTATTTCCGCGATGAGGAAGGCCAGGATGTTCTCATCTTCATTGACAACATCTTCCGTTTCACCCAGGCCGGCTCCGAGGTTTCCGCCCTTCTTGGCCGTATGCCCTCCGCGGTTGGTTATCAGCCCACCCTGGCTGTTGACCTTGGCGAGCTTCAGGAGCGCATCACATCCACGGACAAAGGCTCCATCACCGCTGTCCAGTGCGTTTATGTTCCTGCAGACGACCTTACCGACCCTGCTCCGGCAACCACATTCGCACATTTGGACGGCACCGTGGTTTTGAGCCGCCAGATCGTGGAGCTTGGCATATACCCGGCAGTGGATCCCCTGGACTCATCTTCCCGCATTCTGGATCCTGGCTATCTGGGCGAAGAGCATTACAATGTTGCCCGTAATGTTCAGCAGATTCTCCAGAAGTACAAGGAGCTCCAGGACATCATCGCCATTCTTGGCATTGAGGAGCTGTCGGACGAGGACAAGGTCATTGTGTCGCGGGCGCGCAAAATCCAGCGCTTCTTGTCCCAGCCCTTCCATGTTGCGGAAAACTTCACCGGCCTGCACGGCGCTTATGTGAAGCTGGAAGACACCATTCGCGGCTTCAAGGAAATTGTGGATGGCAAGCACGATGACCTGCCGGAGCGCGCCTTCTACATGGTAGGCGGAATTGATGAAGCCATTGAAAAAGCTCGGAAAATGAGCCAGGCAGCATAAGGATAAAACCCTGCGCTTTCTTTTTTGGCGCATTGCTGGCAAGCGCTTCCTGGGCTGGATGCAGGCGCAAGACCCTTGAACCGGATAAGAGTCCGGAATGCTTCTGCGCAAAACCTGACAGGGAGCGTTCCAGATAAAAGAGGATAGCATGGCTGGCACTATTCAACTGGAAGTGGTGACACCCGAAAAACTTGTGGTGAGCGAAGAGGCAACCATTGTAATGGCGCCCGGCGCTGAAGGCGAATTTGGCGTTCTGCCCGGGCACACGCCCTTTCTCACATCCCTGACTCTGGGAACCCTGCGCTACCGCGATACAGCAGGCACGGAGCGTTGCGTTTTCATCAACGGCGGATTTGCCGAAGCTCTGCCCGACAGAGTGACGGTTCTGGCCCAGAGCGCAGAGCGGCGTTGCGACATTGATATCAATCGGGCCAAAGCCGCCCTGGAGCGCGCAAAAAAGCGGCTGGAGCATCCGGAGGATGCATTTGTTGAGCCTGACATGGATTTTGAGCGGGCCAAGGCCGCCCTTGCGCGGGCGCAAACAAGAATGAGCCTGGCTGAAACCAGAAGGAATGTCGCAATGCAGTAGGAGGCGCGCGTTTCCCAGATTTTTCCGGAGGGCCAGGCACAAAAGTCAGGCTTCTCCCTGCCTTGTTTCAAGACAGAGGGCGGACCACCTGGTCCGCCCTCTGCGGTTGCAAAGGCGCTTTTCAGTTACAGGGATTTTCTGTTATTTCAGAGAGTAATCTCCGGCAAAAACAACTTGACTTTACTTTCCGGCGCTCGATATAGTTTAAGTGAGCGCAAGGAGGCAGATTGGACGAAGCAGGCATATTACAGGATTTTGACAGGCTTGAAGCCCGGATTGACCAGCTTGTACGGACCTGCGAAGCGTTAAAGGCGGAAAAGGCCGCTCTTTTGGATCGCGTTGGCGAGCTGGAAGCACTGCTTACCCAAAAGGATGAGGCCCAAGCCCTTTTGGAGCATGAGCGCGCCCAGGTGCGCTCCAAGGTCGAGGGTCTGCTTGCAAGGCTTAACGGCCCGCAGGATGAGGAGGTCTGAAAGCAGTTCAGCAGCTCCTTGCAATCCTCTGAAAGTGACAGCCGGTGCAGACAAACAGACGCATCCACATTGAAGTTTTCGGCAAAACTTACACCTTTGAAACCCAGGCCGATGAACAGCGCGCCGCAAAGGTGGGCGAGTTTGTTTGCGCCATGGTGGAAAGAGCGAAAAAGGGTCTGAATGCCTCCGGGGGGGGGAAGGATGTTGCTGTGATGGCCTTGGCGGCCATGAGTATTGCAAATGATTATTTGAAGCTTAAAGAAGATCACGACAGGTTGTTGCGGACTGTCAGGCAGCGCAGCCAGAAGCTGCTTGACCAGAGCGAGGAAGTTGTGTCCGCAGGAATGGAATCGGAAAAGACATGAAATCCGGATGCGCATCTTCAGCACTTTAAAAGGCTGGTTTTTTGCATTCGGGCAATGCCAGGAAAAAGCCGCATAAGCCCCTGCGGTGTGCGTGATAGGCAAGATGACCTTGATCCAACATTACTTAAAAAGGGAGCTATTTCCGGCTCTTGGTGCGCTGGTCGCCACAATTCATGGCAGACCCCCAAAAAGAGCCCAACAGCGCCCCCCTGTTTATACAGGTTCAAGGCACGCGTCCACACGGCAGTTTGCGGGGGCTTTTGCGTCTTTAGATTTTGGCTTTTGGCTCCTTTTCTTGAGCTTTTCGCAAACCATCCCAACAAAAATCCTCTCCCCATAGCCTGTCTGCACAAAACTAAGCCAATGAAGCGCCGCGTTTGCGGCACAACCGCCCAGGGGCAACCGGCAAGCGCCTTTGCGCCAGTGTTCCGGTTTCCGTTAAAGGGTCGTTAACCATATAGGGGGACGCAGCTGCCAGCTGCGTTTTGGGAGGACAGCACAGCATGGAATACCTGCTATTGATCATCGGTCTGGCGGTGGGTTTTGGCGCAGCCTATGCGATAAAATCCAAAATCGCCACAGACCAGGCCCAAAAGGCCCAAATTGAAGCCAAGGAGATAATGGAGCAGGCCCAAAAAGATGCCCAGCACATTCTCCGCGAGGCAAAAGTTGAGGCAAAAGACACCCACTTTAAAATGATGGCCGATTTTGAGGCCAAGACAAAAGAGGTTCGCGAGGAACAAAAAAGCATTGAAAAAAGGCTTTTGCAAAGAGAAGAGCTTTTGGACCGCAAAATCGAATCCATTGACCAGCGGGAAAGGGAAGTGATTGCCCAGGAGAAAAAGTTTGAGGCCAGAGAAGCAAGCCTGATTCAAAATGAGGCGCAAATAGGCCAGTTAAAGGAGCAGGCCCAGGCGGAGCTGGAGCGCATAAGCGGCATGAGCACCGAGCAGGCCAAGGAATTTATCTTAAAAAGCATGGAGGCCGAGGCCCGGCACGAAGGCGCAAAGCTTGTAAAGCGCATTGAAACGGAAAGCCGCGAGCAGGCAGACAAAAAAGCCAAGAAGATTATTGCCACAGCCATACAGCGCTACGCCGGGGATTTTGTGGCAGAGCGCACGGTAAGCGTTGTGGAGCTGCCCTCCGAAGAAATGAAGGGCCGGATAATAGGCCGCGAGGGCAGAAACATCCGGGCATTGGAAGCAGCCACAGGAATTGATCTGATTGTTGATGACACGCCTGAAGCTGTCATCCTTTCGGGCTTTAACCCCGTTCGCCGCGAAGTGGCCCGCCTTTCGCTCATCCGGCTTATTTCAGACGGGCGCATTCATCCGGCCCGCATCGAGGAAATTGTCAAAAAGGTGGAAGCCGAGGTGGAGCAGACCATCCGGGAAGCCGGTGAGCAGGCCATCTTCGACCTTGGGGTTCATGGCATCCACCCGGAGCTTGTCAATTTTTTGGGACGCCTCAAATACCGCACAAGTTATGCGCAGAATATGCTGGAGCACTCCATTGAGGTGGGATTTTTATGCGGCATAATGGCCTCTGAACTTAACCTTAATGTGAAGCAGGCCCGCCGGGCAGGCCTTCTCCACGACCTGGGCAAGGCTGTTGATCACGAGGTGGAAGGCCCCCACGCCATGATAGGCGCCCGCCTTGCCAAAAAGTTCGGCGAGTCGCCCAAGGTTGTTCATGCAATTTCAGCTCACCACGAGGACATTCCGCCATCTTCTGTGCTGGCTGTTCTTGTGCAGGCGGCAGACAGCCTTTCCGGGGCCAGGCCCGGCGCAAGGCGCGAAATGTACGAGAGCTACATAAAACGCCTTGAAGATCTTGAAAACATTGCCAAGGTTTTTGAAGGGGTTACAAACACCTACGCAATCCAGGCCGGCCGGGAGCTTCGCATAATTGTGCAAAGCGATACGGTCTCTGACGATGGGGCCGTGCTTCTTTCCCAGGATGTGGCTAAAAAGATTGAGGAAAATCTCACCTTCCCCGGCCAGATAAGGGTGGTGGTCATCCGCGAAACACGCGCCGTGAGCACTGCCTCAA
>JASEHB010000031.1:9672-11649 GCA_030018745.1 Desulfatibacillaceae bacterium
AAGTGATGACGCCGGATTTTAAGGGATTTGCGGGGGAAAAAGTTTTCCCCCGCACCCCCTTTTCAAACAACTTTCAATTATTATAACAAAGATTATGCGCCACAAGGGCTTTGATCCAGCCGGTTTATCCTCACAGAAAAGATCTTTGCAGTTGGTTTGCCGGTTGAATGGGCTTTGTTGATGGGCTTTGTTTGTTTTGAAGGGGTCAAATAAAATGCCGGAAAATCTTTTTGCCATATTAAAAGAGCGCGGGTTTGTGGACAATGTGACCCATGAGGATGAGCTTGGCGCCCTGCTTAAAAGCCAGGTGGTTACCGGCTACATCGGTTTTGACCCCACGGCCAGCAGCCTTCATGTTGGCTCGCTTGTTCCCATAATGAGCCTTGTGCATATGCAAAGGGCCGGGCACAGGCCCATAGCCCTGGTGGGGGGCGGAACCGGCCTTGTGGGAGACCCTTCCGGCAAGACCGAGATGCGAAAAATCCTCACCCTGGAAACGGTAAAGGAAAATGTTGAAGGCATAAGGGGCCAGCTTGATCGCTTTCTGGGGCCGGGCAAGGCCATCATGGTCAACAATGCAGACTGGCTCTGCAAGCTCAACTACATTGAATTTCTTCGCGATTATGGCCGACATTTTTCGGTGAACCGCATGATAAAGGCCGAGTCTTACAGGTTGAGGCTGGAATCCGAAGAGGGCCTCTCCTTTATCGAGTTCAATTATATGTGCCTTCAGTCTTATGATTTTGTACACCTTAATAAGGAGTACGGTTGCAGGTTGCAGATGGGCGGGGCAGACCAGTGGGGCAACATTGTTTCCGGCGTGGACCTGGTCCGCCGGGAATGCGGCGAGCAGGTTTTTGGCATCACCTTTCCGCTTATCACAACCGCTTCCGGAGCCAAGATGGGCAAAACTGCCGCCGGGGCTGTGTGGCTTGATGCGCAAAGGACCTCGCCTTACGACTACTACCAGTTCTGGATAAACACCCACGATGCTGATGTGGCCCGTTTCCTGGCGCTTTTCACACTTCTTCCCATGGAGGAGATTCGTCAGGTGGCAGGTCTGTCGGGCGCTGATCTCAACGCAGCCAAAACGGTTCTGGCCTACGAGGCCACCGGGCTGGCCCACGGGGAGGATGAGGCCAAAGCAGCATGGGAGGCGGCAGTCAGAATGTTTGGGGCAAGGCCTGTTCCCCAGGGGCTTCTGCCGAGTTCCACGGCCCCAAGGGATGGGGATGGCGGTATCCGGGAGGATCAGGAGGCCCCAGACGAGTCCACTCCGGCCACGGCGCTGGATGCCAGCCTGTTTGAAAAGGGCCTTCCTGCGTTCGAGCTGTTTTTCCTGGCAGGCCTGGCAGGCTCCAAGGGAGCGGCCAGAAGGCTGCTTGAGCAGGGTGGTGGCTACATCAACGGCCAACGGCTGGAATCCTTTGATTGGCCTGTTATGCTTGAGCATTTTCAGGACGGCGCCCTGGTTCTGCGGGCTGGAAAGAAGCGCTATCACCGCATCACCCTTGACCAAGGCTGATGGAGCCTTATATTAAATGAAGGAAAATGAGCGCAAAGCAAAATTTTCGTTGACAAGACCAATAAGGCTGTGGCATAAACGCCGCTTGTGACCGGGGTTCTGGAACCTCTCGCGTAAACGAATGTTGAACGGCGGTTCCGGTTGCGGACACAAAAGAAAAAGACATAGAAAAAAGATAAGGCGCAAATAAAGCTTGACAGTATGCGCCTGACAGATTAGAAAGCGCCTGTTGCGGCGGAAACGCCGCGTTTTTTGTGGCGCAAAGAAGTACCCATGAAATAAAGGCTGTTTTGGGGTGGTAAGCCCATCAAAAAGCCTTGACAAACATGGTTGAAATGTGGCAAACATAAAACTTGCCCCGCGAGGATTTGACAAGCGCGGGGGCCTGATCTTTGAAAACTAAATAGCGATAGAAACAAGCAGAAACTGGGCCCTTGAAAGACAAAAGTCCC
>JASEHB010000561.1 GCA_030018745.1 Desulfatibacillaceae bacterium
GCCAAAATCATTCTGCCGGGCAACTCTTGCTTTGGGGTAAAAGGCCATGCATCCAATTTTGTTTGAAATCGGCCCCCTTACAGTCCGCACCTACGGCTTTTTTCTGGCTTTGGGCTTTTTGGCCGGCATGTTTGTAATAATGCGGGAGGCAAAGCGCCAGGGCCTGGATTCTGAAAAGGTGCTCGACATCTGCTTTTATTCCCTTGTTGCGGCCATTGTTGCCTCACGGGCGGCTTATGTGGCCTTTAACTGGAATGAGCAGTTTGCATTTGCCCCCCTTGCAATGGTGCGAATATGGGATGGGGGCCTTGTTTTTTACGGCGGCTTTTTAGGGGCTGTTGCAGTGTTTATGGTTTTTGCCTGCAAATACCAGATGCCCTTTTTTAAGCTTGCAGACATTTTTGCCCTGGGGGTTCCCTTGGGCCATGCACTTGGGCGGCTTGGCTGCTTTTCCGCAGGCTGCTGCTACGGAGCGCCAACGGACAGCGCCTGCTCCGTAACATTTACCCATCCGCTTTCCATTGCCCCGCAGTTTGTGGCGCTTCATCCCACGCAGCTTTATTCTGCTGCCGGAAATCTGGGCATATTTCTCCTCCTTTTTCTAGTGGTGAGAAAAAACAAGAAATGGGACGGCCAGATTTTGGCATCCTATCTGGCCCTGTATGCTGTTTTTCGGTTTTTCATAGAGTTTTTACGGGGTGATGAGCGGGGGGCTTTCTTTTTGGGAATCCTTTCCCCCTCGCAGCTTGTGGCTGCATTCATGCTTTTTGCAGCCTTTTTGCTGTATGCCTTTTTGAGAAAAAGCCAAAAAGCCGCATGAACGATGTCCTGACACAGGTTGACGATCTGCTTGAAAAGGGCAGAAGGGAAGGCTTTGCCAAGGTCTGGCTTATTTTCGGCAATGAGCTTCTGGTGGAAAAGGCCTGCAAAAAGGTGGTGGATGGCATAGTGAAGAAGGAAAAACAGTCCCTAAACTGCCAGTTTATGGATGCAGAGGCGCACGGCATAGGCAGCGTGCTGGAAAGTTTGAACACCTACGGGCTTTTTCCTGAACCCAAAGTTGTTGTCTGGCACAATGACAAGCTTCTGGCTTCCCCGGCTGATGCAAAAAGCTTCCTTGAAAATGCTGTCAAGGCTTTGGAAGAGGACAAACGCGAAAAGGCCAGGGGCCTTTTACTCACCTTCATGGGAATGCAAAAGCTCTCCTTTGAAAACCTTGTCCCAAAAGATCTTGATACGGATGAGGGCAACGCCTGGTCACGCCTGAAACCCCTTATTGATGAGCTTAAGGCAAGGGGGGTAAAGGTTTTGCCGCCAGTAGATGATTCTGATCTGCTCATAAAGGCCATGGAAAAAGGTTTTGCTCCGGAAAACCACCTTGTCATAAAGGCAATGGTTGCCGACAAACGCAAGCGCCTTTACAAGCAAATTGAAAAGCTCGCCGCAATTGTGGACTGCACGGTCAAGTCCGGACAGAGCGCGGCAGACAAAAGGGGCCTGGAAGAAGCTGCGGCCCAAATTGTGGGCCGGTTTGAGAAAACCTGGAGCAAAAAGGTTGATTCAAGGGCTGCCACAGCCCTTGTGGAGCTTCTGGGGGCAGACCTCCGGGCCATGGAGGGCAACCTTGAAAAGCTTGGGGCCTTTGTGGGCGACAGGCCGGTAATCACTGCAAGGGATGTGCAGGAAATTGTTTCGCGCACCCGCAAGGACCCGGTTTATCTGTTCACAGATGCCCTGATTGGCAGAAAGCCGGATAAGGCCCTGGAGCTTTTGAGTTTTTTGCTTGATGACGGATTTCATGAGCTTGCGGTTGTCGCGGCAACGATCAACCAGTTCAGGCGGCTTGTTGCAGTAAAAGCTTTTTTGGAGGGGGCGGGCAAAGGGGTTTATTCCCCCGGTATGCGCTATGATGACTTTCAGAAAAAGATTGGCAATGCGCCGACAGCTTTTGATGCCGAGTTAAACGAAACGCTTTTGCAGTGGACCCAGGCATGGGCCGAGGAAGAAGAAGATGAAACCGGCGAGCCGCAAGATGAGGCAGATGAAACAGAGGAGCAGGAAATTCCAGCCCCAAAAGGCAAAGCCAAAAAGCCGGTTGCAGACATGGGAATTTCAAAGATGAATAACTATCCTCTATTTCTGGCCTGCG
>JASEHB010000562.1 GCA_030018745.1 Desulfatibacillaceae bacterium
GTGGCAAGGGCCTTGCCAGTCACCTATCAGAATATATCCCACAACGCGGCCCTTGGCCAGATACACCCATTTATCCCCGTAAAGATAAAAAAGCCTGTCCTCGCAAGATGTTTTTGACGAAGGCAGGCCCACAAGGGCAATCATTTCCTGGTAGGTCATACCGGAGCGCAGCCCGCTTACAGGTTGAGGCCTTGCAGGAAGAATGGGTGAAAAACCCTGCTCCAAACCAGATTCAGCCGCAGTCTCCCCGGAGGCTGGGATTGGTGATATGAAGGCATCAGCAGTCTGTCTTTGGGGTGGAGCAGCCGGATAGGCAGGCTCCAAACCTGTTGGGGAAGGCCCCGGTGGAGGAGTGCCCGCCCCTGGTGCTATGCCCCGCTTCCACTGCATCTGCTGGTCGCTGACCACCTGGGCCATGCGCTGCGGATTACCCGCCAGGGTTTCCAGCCCAAAGGCAAGCTCATCTGGTCTTACAACAGCCTTGCCGGACATGGTGAGCATTATCTGCTCGTCCTCATGCACGGCAAAGCGCTCATCAATTATCTGCAAGTCATAAAAACGGGGCGCCGCATAAACAAGGGCTTCATCAGTCAGATTAAGCTCTTTTACGCGCGGCAGGGTTTTGGCGTATGCAGCCACTTCCTGGGCCACCCTTTGCTGGAGAAAAACAAGGCAATATATTTTGGCGTCATTCTTGCTGTCCCAGGGCTTTAACACATATGCCTGGGTAACGAATATATCTCTGGAGGCCTGCGCCATGCCGACAGGAAAAACAATGCAGACCATAAGAGCCAACGCCAGGATTCGTTTCATTGAAAATATCCTTTCAGCATCTTGCATGACGCCTGCAGTTTTCAATTTGCCTGCACAGTACGAAAAAGACACAAGCCAAGGGGAGAGGAATGATTGGTCCACCCCGTTAATTTTTTACGGCTGGACGCGTTTTTTGTCAAGGGAGACACAAGGAAGGCTCCCACAGGCAAAAGCCCCAGGATAGATAAAAGGCTTGATGGAAACGGCTTTTGCCTTTTATGACAAGCACCTGCCATTTTTTGAAGGGGTAACTGTTTAAGATGCTGTCCGGCGCTTGCCTGTTGATTTTGAATCCGGGCCATTTCCTCATTCAAGAAAAGGGGTGATAATCAAGCGCCGGGCAACGATGGGGCTTTGCCAAAAGAACCTTAATCGTTTTTTCTTTCAAACAATGCCCTTTTGGGCTTAAATTGGCTGTTGCATATTTTTGCCTTTTTGAGTTTTGGAGGGTTTTCTTGCATTCAACAAGCTGAAAGGTTTTTACATGCGTAAGGCGCTGTTGCAAAAGAGTTTGGCTTTTATCGTTGTTGCAGGGCTTGTTTTGGCCCTTTTCCTTCCGGGTTTTTGCCTTGCTGGCGATACAGGAAAAAAATCCCTGCCCTTTCTGCCGGGCGAAAAACTTGTTTTTGGCCTTAAATGGGCTTTTATTCCAGCAGGCCAGGCCGTGTTGGAGGTGATGCCGGATACTGTTTACAAGGGCCAGCCTGCAAGGCATTTTCGCCTTACAGCCAGAACAAACGAGTTTGTGGACAATTTTTTCAAGGTGAGAAATGTGATTGACGCCTATTGCGACATGGATATGACCAGGACAATTGGCTATGTCAAGGAGCAGAGGGAAGGAAGCTCAATCCATGATGTGATTGTGGACTTTGACTGGGAAAACAAGGTGGCCCATTTTTTTGAAGACGGCAAGCTGGAGCGAGAAACACCTCTAATGGATGGGGCCTTTGATCCGCTTTCCGTATTTTACCGCTTCCGCATGGAGGTCATGCAACCGGGAAGCATTCATGAAATCCCGGTTACGGACGGAAAACGCATGGTAATGGGCAAGGGCAAGGTGATAAAAAGGGAAAACCGGAAGGTGAAGGCAGGAAACTTTCCAAGCGTACTTTTTGAACCTGAATTGACTCACATCGGAGGGGTATTTGAGCAAAGCCCTCATGCCAAGCTACAGATATGGCTTTCCGATGATGCCCGCAAAATAGTGCTGCGTGTGCGAAGTGCGGTGGTCATCGGCAGCTTCACAGCAGAGCTTGATGAGGCCCATAACACAGCCTATTGAAAAACGGCCTTCATGGGCATACTGAAAAAAAAGCCCGGAACCGGCAATCCG
>JASEHB010000564.1 GCA_030018745.1 Desulfatibacillaceae bacterium
TTTAAGACAGGGGGTTTTAAGTTGGAAAATCCATATCTGCCAATTCCGGTCCGCATTGAAAAAACATGGATCGAAACCGAGGACCGCAATCTCAAGACCTTCAAGTTTGTGTACCTGAATCCGGAGGATGAAAACCGTTTTCAGTACAAGGCAGGCCAGTTTGGAGAGCTTTCCGTGACGGGCAAGGGCGAAATCCCCATCGGAATAGCCAGCTCGCCCACGGAAAAAGGCTTTCTCATGTTCACGGTGAACAAGGTTGGCCTTGTAACCAAAGCCCTGCACAACATGAAGGAAGGCGACATCATGGGTGTGCGCGGGCCATTGGGCAACTGGTATCCCTGGGAGGTCATGGAGGGCAAGAACATCGTCATCGTGGGCGGCGGCTTTGCCTTCACCACGCTTCGCAGCAGCATTGTCTATATGCTCCACCCGGACAACCGCAAGAAATTCGGCGATATTCATGTTGTTTACGGCGCGCGCTCGCCGGGAATGCTGCTTTACCGCGATGAGCTTGCCCAGTGGGAAGCCCGTGACGATATAAACATGCACATCACCGTTGACCGCACGGATGACCCCAACTGGAAATACAACAAGGGCTTTGTTCCGGCCATAACAGAGGCAAAGGCCCCCAAGGGCAATGACGACACCTACGCCATTATTTGCGGCCCGCCCATAATGATAAAGTTCACCCAGCCGGTGTTTGACAAGCTTGGCTACAAGCACGACCATATCATCATGAGCCTGGAAAACCGCATGAAGTGCGGGTTTGGCATGTGCGGCCGCTGCAACATAGGCCGCTACTTTGTGTGCAAGGACGGGCCTGTTTTCACCCTTGAGCAGTTGAATATGATTCCAAAGGAGTATTAAAAGCCAGCCCTGCCTTGCTGAAGGACAAAGGGCTTATCCTTGACAAATGGCGGTTTTTTGCCTATTCAAGGGGCCATGAACCGGCTTTTGATGGCCGGAATTTTGTGCTGTAGAAAAAAAACCGGGAGAGCCATCCCGTAAAAAAAATCCCTTAAGGGATTTAAGCACCATTTGAGGGAGCGCACCATGCAAGACTCTTACAATGCCAGCCAGATGGATCGCCGCAGATTCCTTAAAATGTCGGGAATGCTGGGGCTTGCCGCAGCCACTGCAACCGTTGTCCCCCTTTCGGGCAGCTTTGCCTTTGACCGCCAGTTGCAAAAGGTGACCCGCACTGCCAACAGCATGGGAACCTTTGTGGCTGTAACCGTGCTGCACCCATCTGCAACAAAGGCAGATGAAGCCATCGGAGCGGCATTTGAGCAGATGCGCCGGGTTGCGGCCATATTCGACCGCTACAATTCATCCTCTGCCATAAGCGTTTTGAACAAAGACGGCGTGCTTGCCCAGGCCCCGGTTGAGCTTGTGGAAATGGCTGCAAAGGCCAACGCATTTCATGGGGCAACTTCCGGCGCTTTTGATGCCACGGTTGCGCCGGTTGTGGATCTTTACCGGCAAAGCTTTGCCGCAAAAGCAGCCCCGCCTTCAGCCAAAGAGCTTGAAAAGGCAGTTTCCCTTGTCAACGGCAATGGCCTTTTGGTTTCCGGCAGCACAATAAAGCTTGCCAGGCCGGGCATGGCCCTCACATTTGACGGCATTGCCAAGGGCTTTGTAATTGATGCAGGGGCAAACGAGCTTGCCCGCCACGGCGTGCAGTACGCACTCATAAACGCTGGCGGAGACATAAGGGCAATCAACGGCAAGGGTGCGGACCGCGCCTGGACAGTTGCCATAAGAAACCCGGACCAGGATGATTTTCTGGACAAAATCAACCTGAACAACGGCGCAGTGGCCACCTCCGGCAACTACGAAATCCACTTTGACCGGGAAAAGCTCTTTCACCACATTGTGAATCCGGGCACAGGCACATCACCCGCAGCCTCCCAGAGCGTTACCGTAACAGCAGCAGATGTGACCACAGCAGACGCCCTTTCCACAGCAGTCTTTGTAATGGGGCCAAAGCGCGGCATTGAGTTTGTGAACTCGCTTCCCGCCTCCCAGACTCTTATTCTCACCCGCTCCGGCAGCAAGCACACCTCTGCCGGGTGGCAGTCCGCCTAAAGCGGCGGAAAACATATAAAATTTTGCGGGGAGAAACCTTTTTGAAAAAAGGC
>JASEHB010000563.1 GCA_030018745.1 Desulfatibacillaceae bacterium
GTTCGACTCCAAAACCGGCTGGCCAAGCTTTTACAGGCCTTTAGAGCCTGACAACATTGTGGAAAAACAGGACCGCAAGCTTTTTATGACCCGCACCGAGGTGCGCTCCCGCATGGCAGATTCGCATCTTGGCCATGTATTTTCGGACGGCCCGCCCCCCACAGGCCTGCGCTACTGCATAAACTCGGCAGCACTGCGCTTTGTACCAAAGGAGGATTTGGAAAAGGAGGGCTACGGGAAATATGTGGGGTTGTTTGGGGAGTAAGGGGCGGAGGACTCCGAACTTTGACACCCCGTCCCAATAATATTATACAATAACAATAAGTTATTTTTTCAAATAAACTGTTTTTGCACCAGGGATTTTGTGTGCGAAGACGGGGTTGATCTGACCCATTCCCCTGGCAGCCATAGCCGCCGGGGAATGGGTTTATGCCTTGATGGCGCAGGGTTTGTCCGGGTGAAAAAGGTTTTGCAAAAAAAGCCGCCCTTAAACTGATGCCTCCACATTCTTCTGGAAGGTTTCCAGCATTCCTGAAAACTGGCTCTTAACAAAGGGCTTTATGACAGAGCCAACAATGCTGGGGTAAGGTATTTCAAGCTCCACATCGGTGTGAAAGCGGATGGCTGTTTTGTCGCCTTCGCGCCGGATATCCACATCCCCCCAGTTTTTGGCGTTTCCTACGCCCTCCACCGGGGCCCAGGTGACCTTGCCGTTTTCCTTGTCAAAATTGTATTTGGCCGCATAGACCACCTGCAAGGTGTATTTGGAGATTCCTTCCTCCTTGAGAGTCCATTTCCAGGCACCGCCTCCAATGTCCTCAAGCTTTTCCACCTTGGGGAAAAAACTGCCCATCTTGGCCACATTGGAAAAGATTTCAAAGGCTGTGTCGTAATCGCTGTTGACCTTGATTTCGCGGGTGAGATCCAGCTTCATGGTGAATGCCATTTTGTGTCTCTCCTTTGCTGTTTGAGGAAAGGTTGGCGGGCTTTGGCCCTTACCTGATATCTGGGGTGCTGTTTCTTTGCCAACAATATGGGCAAAGCCGGTTTTACCGGCTCCTATACTCCTCAAGGTGGCCTAAAAGCTCTTTCAGCAGGTGCCTGGGATAAACATTCCCTGCCATTTCCTCCCATAAGGGAAGCATCCTCTCGCGAATGGTATCGGCAACCTCTTGTGAAGGCGCAGCCTCCCTCAACCCGTAGGCGATCATGGCTTCATAGGCCTTCACATTATCCCTTCTCAATTCACGGGAGAACTCATCCATGACAGCAGGCCGACGCTCGTGATAGTTTTTCCTGTATTCTTGGGGCATTGTTTCCCACCGCTTGCTGGTCACAACAATAAGCGCCGGGGCATAGCGCAAGTTTAGCGGGCTGATATGTGTCAATATGTTGTAAAGCTGGGTTCCCACCACCCAGGCGGCAGGAGCTATTATGGCGTTGCCTATGCCCTGGCGGAGGGTGGACGGAGCTTCGGGCATGGTTACAGACACAGGCGTGGTCCCAAGGGTGCGATATGTGGCCGCCTCAATGGGGCCAAACCATGAAAGGGGCCTTATTTTGGCATAATCATGAAGCGTTTCAAGCGGTGAACCAACAGCATAAAGTCTGTCAAAGTCCTGATCTATCCAGGCCACAAGAAAATATCCGTTGTCTGCCGCAATGCGGTCAAAGGTGCCGCTCATTTTGCTCTTTATGTAGTCAACCTCATCGTAATTATTAAAAAGGAAGGGAAGCTCGACCACGCTCATCTCCGGCACGGCCAGCTTGGTACCCTGGCCCGAAAGCCCGGCTCCCTGAAGCTGGTCTATGCGCATTTTCTTGATGTAGTCCTCATCATCCCCCATTATGCCGCCCCAATAAACATGAATTTTCAGGTTCTTATCCGAAATTTCGGTAACGGCGGGGATTACAATGGCTTTTATCTGGCGCGCCCAGCCCACTCCGTCCGGTGCAAGGGTGGCTATTTTCCAACGGTCGCTCCACTTGGCGCTTGCAGGCTGGGCTGTTATGCAAACAAAAGCAAAAAGGGCAAGAATGAAGATGGCGGTATTTCGCAGAAAAAGAAACATGAAAAAAGGGCCTTTCTCTTTTTTGGGCATTTTGACAGGCAACCGTTTTTTTATATCAACCCTGCCTTG
>JASEHB010000565.1 GCA_030018745.1 Desulfatibacillaceae bacterium
AGAACACGGCCTTTAAACGGGCCACGGTTCGGCGGTCAACCACCGGGTGGGCGGCAATGTTGAAGTCCCACCGGCTCATGGGGGCTATGTCAGGGTTGTCCGGCCCTGCCACGGCAGCAATAAGGGGGGTAATGTCCGATGAGCGGCTGGCAAGGTGGGCCGAAATTTCGTGAATGAGCGCGGAGGCCAGAGGCGGTTTTTGCGCCGGGCTTTTGTCCTGGGCCTTTGCAGGAGGCCTTATGGCCCGCACGCTGTCCTCATCCATCCACACAAGGCGCTTGTCCAGAAGGGTGAGCCTCTGGCACACAGGCTCAAGAATTCGCCAAGTTTCAAAATAGTGCTCTGCGCGGATTTCGCAGCGCCGTGTCACGGAATCATCGCTGTCAGGCACCTCTTCAAGTTTTTTTGTAAGCTGATGCAAATCCGCCAGGGGCTTTTCGTAAACCGGCTCCATCAACTGCTCTATGCGCGGGTTCCAGGTGGAGACCCACCAAAGGTAGATGAGGGCATCCACCGTGAGGATTTCGCTTCGCAGTTTGGCTGCGGCCTCCACCAGGGCGCGGCCCCTTGTCTGGCGCACATAGGCCCCAAGTATGGAGCGGTCAGCCAGACGGTCAACATAGATGTCCTCGCCGGTTTTTATCATCTTCTGGAACATGACCCGCAAAAGGCCGGGCATTGTTTTGAACCGCGGGGCAAGGATTTTGAAAACCCGCTCGCTCCACTCTATCTGGCCAAGGGCCTCGTGAACCACAAGGCCCACAAGATAATCCACCTTGCGGGGGGGCACCGGGTACTGGCCCATCACAAGGGTGGGGTCAACCACTATGGCGGCAGGGTCTCCGTGGGACATTCCAAGATACTCGATTCTGCCCACATTTGGCCCCAGGTGGCCAGCCACCTTGCGCAGGGCGCGCAGAAGGTTGGCAAGCTCCACAGCCTCGCTGGGGGAGACATTCTTGCGCCAAAAGCCTGACAGCGGCCCGGCAGCCACAAGGGCCGCGGCATTGAGCGGCGTTTCCGGCTTCTGCATCCTATGGGGCAGAACAGGCCTGCCCAGGACAAAAGAATCAGTATATCTGGTATGCGTCTGCATCGCCCCCCGTTGTGTGCCCCCCTTCCAGGTGCAGGGAAAGAAGAACAGATTCGAGAATATCGCGGCTGGCCTGGAGGCTGCAAATAAAGGCATCCCGCACGGAGGCGCCAACCGCCACCATCTCGGCTATCATAAGGGTGTGGCGGGTGCTGACCACCATAGGCTCCTGGGTGTTCTTGCGAAGCTGGTTGGCCACAGATACAATGGTCTTGGCGTCCTTTACACCAATGCCGGCCTTGAGGTGCAGAACATCGGCCTCAACATCGCCTGGCAGATAATCCATGAGGGTTACATAAAATCTGTCCCTTAAGGCTGCATCCAGCATTTCCGTGCCCACAAACTCCTCGCCCTCATTTAGGGTGGCAAAAAACACCACGCCAGGAGCCACCTCCAGCATACCAAGCTCATCCACCCACACCTTCCGGTCCTGGGACAGAACGGAAAAAAGCATGTTCAGGGCCTTGGGGTGTTCGGGCCGGTTTATCTCCTCAAGGTGGATGACGCATCCGGGCGTCTGGATGGCCTGGGGAAAAAGGAATTGCTGGTAATAGGTCTGGCCATCCTTAAGGCGGTGCTCGCCGAAAAGCTGGCCCGGCTCGGAGAGTATGCCCACCTGGAATGTGGCCATGGGCCTTTTGTTGCGGGCTGCAAACTGGCGCACCATTGTTGACTTGCCGCAACCTTGCTTGCCCGCAACCAGCACATTCACCGGGTGGCGTTTGGAAAGCTTGCTGATCCAGTCCATGTTCTGGATAATATCTTTGGACAAAAAAAAGTGAGGTTCGGGCCTGGGCACTGCCAGGCCGGATTCAAATTGAGCCATGACACCCCTTTCAGGAGAAGCTGAAAAATCAGCATCAAGGTTTATTCCAATAATATCTGCAAACAAGGCGCTGCAAATGTATGAGCAAGTATGGTGCCAAGCCTGCACATGGGGCAGTATATTCTTAACAGGTTGTTTTATTTTGATATACAGGTGCAGGGAAAGAGCCTTTTAAAGGCAGGGGAAAACCGGTAAGTCAAGGGGCGGGGCAT
>JASEHB010000566.1 GCA_030018745.1 Desulfatibacillaceae bacterium
CAGGAATGTTCCACCGGGTGCTTGCCGCATCCTACGATTCTGCATGGGGAAGCCTTGTAAGGAGCAGCGAGGAGGAGGAGCCGGAAGAAGATTAGCAGCACCCTGTTTTTTGCAAACCGGATCTTACCCTTTTTTGCGGCCTGCCATCACGGTCTGGGTGCCGAAAAAAAAGCTCTGCCAGCGTATTTTTTCAAGGCCTGCCGCAGCAAGCATTGCGGCAAGCTGCCGGGGTTTCAAAAAATTCTGCGTGGTGCGGGGCAGGTAGCTGTAAGCCTGCCTGTTGCCGGAAACCAGGCCGCCCAGCGCAGGGATGCCATACTGAAAAGCCAGGTTTATTGCCGGGGCCAAAACCCGGTTTGAGGGCGGGCAGGTTTCCAGAAAGGCCAGCCTGCCGCCGGGCTTTAACACCCGCACCTGCTCTGCCAGGGCTTTGGCCATGTCTGCCGTGTTGCGCAGCAGGTAGCCGGAAACAGCAATGTCAAAAAAGGCGTCTGCAAAAGGCAGGGCCAGGGCGTCCGCCTCCACCCAGCATACCCTGCTGCTGCCCGGCCTGTTTGCAGCCTTTTTAAGCATGGAATAGGTGAAATCCGCACCCACCACCCTTAACCCCGGCCTCATCTGCGCAGCCATGAGGGCCATGTCGCCGGTGCCGCAGCCTATGTCCAGCAGCAGGCCTTTCTCCGGCAGGTCGGCAGCCTCAAGCAGCGCCCTGCGCCAAACGCGGTCCTGGCCAAGGGTCAGCAGCCGGTTCATAAGGTCATAACGGGGCGCAATCCCGCTAAACATTGCCCTTACGGCCTTGGGGTCGGGCTTTTCCATGCTGTTAAATCTCCGGGGCAACAAGGTCTTTTTCCCTGGGCGCTTTTTTAAAGGGATTCTGCACAACAGCCAATGCTCCTTGACAGGCCCATCAGCGCCCCTTATCATTTTAAGCAAGAAATATGCAAATTGCCTCAAGTTGCCATAAGGTTCTTTCCGGCCCGCAGGGGCTTGCCCCCCAGGGCATTGAGCCAGGACAGCGCGGGGGAAAATTTTTTTGTGCCTTTCAAATTCATGACATACAGGAAACCGGCATGGCAGGAAAAGACTACTACAAAATTCTAGGTGTGAGCAAAACCGCCACCGAAGCCGAAATTAAAAAGGCCTACCGCAAACTGGCCATGAAATACCACCCGGACAAGACCAAGGGCGACAAGGCGGCGGAGGAGAAGTTCAAGGAAATATCCGAAGCCTATGCTGTTCTTTCGGACAAGGATAAACGGCAGGAGTTTGATACCTACGGGTCCGAGGGCTTCAAGCAGCGCTTCAGCCAGGAGGACATCTTCAGGGATTTCAACTTTGAGGATGTGCTAAAGGGCTTTGGCTTCAACATGGGCGGCGGCCCCGGCGGCAGAGGCCAGAAGTTTTCCTTCCGCACGGGCGGCGACCCCTTTGGCGGCATGGGCGGCCAGACCTTTGGAGGAATGGGCGGACAGCCCTTTGGCGGCGGCATGGGCGGCCAGCCTTTTCAAAGCAAGGGCGCAGACCTTGTTTATGAGATGCCCCTCACCCTTGCAGAGGTGGCCTCCGGGGCGCAAAAGACCGTCAGCTTCTCCCACAAGGGCCGCCAGGAAAAAATTTCAGTCAACATTCCACCAGGAATGGTTTCCGGCAAAAAGCTGCGCCTTTCCGGCAAGGGCGAGCCGAGCACCACGGGCGGGCCTGCCGGGGATCTTTTCATCCAGTCCAAGGTTCTTGCAGACCCGGTTTTTGGCGTTGAAAACCTGGACCTTGTGGTGAACCGCCAGATAAAGCTTTCAGAATCCCTTCTTGGCACAAGCGTTGAGGTGCCAACCCTTGACGGCAAAACCCAGTCGCTCAAGGTTCCGCCCGGAACAAAGCACCAGACCAAGATGCGCCTTGCAGGCCGCGGCCTGCCGGAAATGAATTCCCGCAAAAAAGGCGACCTCTTTGTGCGGATTCTTGTGGATACGCCCAAAAAACTCACCGAAGAACAGAAAAGACTAGTCAAGCAACTTGCCGAGTTGGGTATATAGGGCGTGCCCAGGCGGGCGGCTGCTGTGTTGCGCTTCGCTCGAAAGTCGGTCATGTACTATGAGTACACTCCCTCCTTTCTCGCTCGCG